>JAYUIP010000656.1:0-4953 GCA_043765945.1 Arcicella sp. | reverse complement strand
TGAGTGGCGTAACGGTTACGTTGAAAAACGAATGTGACGGTTCAACTCAGAGTTTTGTGACGGGTGCTGATGGACGTTATCAATTTGAAATATGCGAAGGTTGTGATTATACCATCGAAGCCATGAAAGATAATTTTGGTTCGAGAGGAAACAAAATCAAGAAATTGGGTAAAGGTGGACCAAAAACAATCAACGCTAATTTAAGTATGTTTGAAGAAGGTGATGTAGTGGCGATTGAGAATATTTACTATGATTATGGTAAGTGTAACATCCGTGCCGATGCTTCTCGTGAATTGGACAAATTGGCAACGATGTTGAAGCGTTACAGAAACATGAGAGTTGAAATTCGCTCGCACACCGATAGTCGTGCAACCACGGAATTCAATCAAAAAGTATCAGAAGGACGTTCACAAGCGGTTAGAAAGTACTTGATGAAGCGTGGAGTTTCTGGCAGTCGTTTGGAAGCAACAGGCTACGGAGAATCACAATTATTGAACGAATGTGCCGATGGCGTGGAATGTACAGAAGAACAACATTCAGCGAATCGTCGTACAGAATTTAAGGTTGTTCAATTGAAATAAAACAAAGTAAGGATTAATTTAATATAATAGTGAATGCCTCAATCGAAAGATTGGGGCATTTTTTTGGTTATTTGAGGTTTACATAATTTGCAAATTGCTAATTTTTCAATCTCTTTCGCAGTTTACTTTTACTCGTCTTCGTCATCTTTGAAAATAGAATCCGTCAAGATTTGCTCTAATTTTTGTGATTTTTAGGTTTCACTTCTAAAAATCACAAACTTTTCTAAGCGAAAATGGGTTAATATTGTCTGTCCACTTTCTATTTTGCGATATACTTCAACTGAAATACCCAAAATTGATGAAGAACCTCATTCATCGGAATATACAGTATTATGCTAATTAATTTTATCTTGGCACTTATCATAAATTTAAGCCTAATTTTGAAACCATTAAAATTCTCAAAGATTCAATTAAAAAAATTACTCGCTCTTTACCAATGACAATTGCTCAGAAACCTGAAAACTATACATTTTGGTTACGTGTAATTTTTAAAAATAATGCCTTGTATCATTGGTATGTAAATTATTTTAATTTAGCATTGTTTTCTGATGATAATTCATCTTTATTGGAACCTTCCATTTAGTCATTATGGTGCATTTTAATCCGTGTTAGTGTTCCTAATTTGTCCAGTTGCTGTTGTGAGTTTTATGCTGAAACGCATAGTCCAACCACAATATTTCAAATAATTTTCAAGCTAAATTTACCTGTTAAAAATAGGTAAATTTGGCTTTTTTTGTTTCAAGTTTATGGGTGTTTCTGACTCTCAAAAAACTGTTGGTATAGTTTTAGTACAAAAAAATAAATAGAAAATCTCTTTGATAATGTTGAACAAACAACACCTATTTCACACATAAGTGAACTATTCACATTAATCACTATCCTCTCATAATCAGATGATTATCTCTTGTTCTTAATTTAATAACAGTTCATTCTAAACTTTTAACTAATACTCAAAGTTAATCGTTTACGTAAAATTTCAAATTCGCAAAATCTTTAAAAAATCAATATTTTATGACAAAAATTAAACTTGTTCTAACTATCATTTCTCTACTTTTTTATTACCAAATCGCCTCAGCTCAGAACAAAAAAATTAGTGGAACAGTTACTTTTTCCGATAGCCTCAAAACGCTCATGGGGGCTTCCGTAAATGTGAAAGGAACTAACATCGGCACTATGACGGATAAATCTGGAAAATATAGTTTGAACGTTCCTCAATCTGCCTCAACCTTGGTTTTTTCTTTTGTCGGTATGAAAACGGTTGAAGAAAAAATCGACGGTAAATCAACCATCAATGTATCGCTTTTGGACGATGTGGTGGAGTTAGAAACAACAGTCATTACTGCCTTAGGAATCAAAGGCGAAAGAGATAAATTTGCTTCATCAGTTTCTACTTTGAAAGGCAGTAATATAGCTCAATCGGGCGAAACAGGGGTTTTGAATGGATTAAGTAGTAAAGTCTCTGGCGTGTTAGTAACCCGAAATGGAGGCGACCCTGGTGCTGGGTCATACATCCAAATTAGAGGGCAAAACACCATCAACGGTAATGCACAACCGCTTTTTATTGTGGATGGAATGCCCGTCAGTAATTCTTCTGATAACATCGGTGCCGCCCGAAGTAACGGTATTATTCAACAATCCCGCATCAACGACATTAATCCCGAAGACATTGAAAGAGTAGAGGTTTTGAAAGGAGCATCGGCTGCGGCACTTTGGGGTTCGAGAGCCGCAAATGGCGTGATTATTATTACTACAAAAAAAGGAAAACGCACGGATGGAAAACTGAATGTATCACTTAAATCAACGGCATCTTTTGATCAAGTAAATAAAACGCACGCTTTGCAAACTCGCTATGGAGGAGGTAATAATGGGCTTTTTTCGCAAGGTAATCGCTCTACTTTTGGCGATTTAATTGCAGACAGAACGGGTGGAATTGACCAATTTATTACTAATCCAACTGCCTCAGGGTATCAAGGATTTGTGACCTTGTCGGATGGTACAAAAAGATACGCTATTGCTCCTGGAACAGCTACAAATCCGCACGGTGGAAAGAATTCGAGGGATGTTTTCGACCATTCAAAAGATGCTTTTCAGTCAGGTTATTTTTTGGATAATACCTTGAATGTGAGTGGTGGAAATGAAAAATCTACTTTTTTGATTAGCTATGGAAACCTCGACCAACAAGGAGTTGTGAAGAGTTTTAGTAATTACAAACGCAACTCACTCAGACTAAACGTAACGAGCCAGTTCACGGATTGGTTTACTGCCAGTGCCAATGTAGCTTACACTAAAATAGGTTCTAACCGTGTGCAAGAAGGCGATAATGCCGATGGAATGTTACTCAGCAGTTTACGAACTCCTGGCGATTTTAATAATGATTTGTTTGAAGGCACTTACACCGACCCTGCTGGTCAGATATTTCCCAACGCCCACGTGTCATACAGAAATCCCTTGGGAAGAGATTTGAGTACGATTTATGCCAATCCAAATTGGAATATTATTAACAATATCAACACCAGCGACGTGGACAGAATTATTGGTAGCATTCAGTTTAATATTGCTCCTTTCAGTTGGTTAAGCACCACGGCAAGGTTTGGAATTGACAATTTTAATGATAATAGATTAGAACGTTTTGCCCGAAATTCTGCCAATTATCCAAGAGGATTTCTTTCCAAAAATTGGGTTTCAGAGAAGCAATTTAATACCGATTTATTTGCCGTAGCTCAGAAGACGTTGAGTAATGATCTTAGTGGTTCTTTGTTAGTAGGTTTCAATTATAACAGCCGCAGACGAGCCAGTTTAACGGGTAGTATCACTAATTTTATTATTGTGAATGCTCCCGATATTCTCACAAATGCAGTTAGTAGTAATTTAACGGCAAATAATTTCAACTCCCTCAATCGTACGTATGGATTTTATGCACAGGCAGACGTGGAGGCGTATAATATGCTATATTTCACGTTTACAGGCAGAAATGAAGCGGCATCAACCTTTGGGAATAACACAAAAAATAGCTTCTTTTTTCCCTCAATGGCAGTGGCTTGGCAGTTTAGCCAGTTAAAATATTTGGAAGATAATCCTGTTTTGAGTTTCGGTAAACTTCGTTTGACTTGGGGACAAGTGGGTATTCAACCACAGCCCTATCAGAACTTCAACAACTTCGGGGCTGCCACTTACAGGGACGATTTTTCGAGTGGTTTATCGGGAATTAGTCCAACCTACAACGGCGGATACGTTCAAAGTACCATCGCAGGAAACGAATTTTTACGTCCTGAAATCAAAACTGAAACTGAATTAGGAATTGATTTACGCTTGTTTCAAAATCAAATTAATTTCTCCGCTACTACTTATGTAAATAATACCAGAGACGTAATTTTACCAATAAATCTCTCAGCTACTACGGGTTTCACAACTTTTAATAGCAATGCGGCAGAATTAGAAAACAGAGGAATTGAATTAGAAATGGATGCAGATGTATTGAAACGACGTGATTTTAGATGGAATATTTCCGCTAATTTTTCAAGAAATAGAAACAAAGTAAAATCTTTGGCGGGCGTAAATTCTTATACTTTGCCAGATAGTTTTATCCAAAATTCTTCTCTGGTTGTAGGTCAGCCTTTTGGCGTTTTTCTCTCGACTGATTTCTTAAAAAATGATGGTGGAAATTATGTTTTGGATGCTAATGGTTTTCCTCAGGCGGGTACGGGCGTAGAAATTATTGGTGACCCAAACCCAGATTGGCGTGGTGGTTTGGGTAGTACGATTTCCTACAAATCCCTATCTTTTTACGTTTTGTTTGACAGAGTGCAAGGCAATGACTTTTTTAACGGAACCAGAGGGTCATTATACTCTTTCGGAACGCATGGAGACCAAGGCAATACCGTTGTTGTACCCGCTGGCGGATTGAAGGATGTCAATGGAAATACGATTGCGGCTGGCACATCTTTTCAAGGACAAGTTAAAGATTTTGGAGCGGGACCAGTTGCCATAAATCAAGCGTGGTATCAAGGCAGAGGGTCAGCTTCAAATACGGCTTCGTATAAACAATTTGTGGAAGATGGAAGTGCTTCTCGGCTTCGTGAGGTCACTTTATCGTACTCTTTGAAAAATATTAAACTCTTCAAAAATACGCAATTATCAAACATTGATTTCTCCTTAACGGGTAGAAATTTGATTCTGTGGACGAATTATACGGGCGTTGACCCTGAGTCAAACGTAACGGGTGCGGGATTGGCAAGGGGACAAGATTGGTTTACGAATCCGAGTACGAGATCGATTTTATTTTCTGTATTGATTAAATATTAGGATTTCAATTATAATTTATTCGAGAACGCAGGCTGGGTTCAAAACCCAGCCTGCGTCAGTCCATTGATTT
>JAYUIP010000655.1:0-4953 GCA_043765945.1 Arcicella sp. | reverse complement strand
TTAATGGCGAATTGAATCTTGCGTATTTGTATGGATATTTGCACAGAAATGTACCCGTACCGATGACGGTTGAATTAGCAACGCAATATTGCAAATGGCGAAGTGAAATTGTGACTTGCGAGAAAAACTTTGGAGTCAAAAATATCCCAAAACATTACAACGACTTAATCAAGAAAAACCAAGAAGCAACAACCATCATCATATTCATGATTCCCACAAAATTGGATTTGCATATTGCCAATGAATCAAGGACGAAATTTAAACGATACAATCCTGTATTGACTCATTATCAGGCACTTACAAGTGATGTTGAGGATGTTCAAGGACTATATTTTTTGAGATGTGTGACAACGGTTCCGAACAACAGAAGAGATTAAGCGTTGCTTTAAATACGCTTAGAAATGAATATTTTTCGAAACTTAAATCATAAAATATAATTACTTCAAAACGCTCATCACATTATCAACAACACCATACAATTGTTGGGCAGAGAGTTTTGGCTAAAATTTTGATGTCGCCAATGGTTAAAGATATGCTTCTGGACGCTTCTATTTTATTGCAAAGTCTGTATATTTTCAGCTACAAATTCATCAAAAGTTTTAGGTTTATTGCCCGTAATTTTTTCTACCCAATCAGTCGTCTCTGGTTCTTTTTGAAAACGGGGTAAATAATGCAACATAATCATTACCAAAATAAAAACAGTCGATACATTTTCTTTCCTTTTCTGGATATAAAATTCTAAAAAGTGGAGGTCTTGTGAATGAGAATTAGGAAAATGTTTTTTCCTTTGGATTGGTATGTCTTCATGTGATTGGAGGTAAAATCGGTGCATTTTATGATTACAGCATCAATAAATCATACGACAAATCTAAGTCGTCGAATACTCGTAATGTGCTGACAACAAGATAATTAATACATAACTAAACATAAACGAGTGTCCGAATAAATGCAGTTTTCGCCGAAGAACCTCACCCCAACTCCTCTCCGAAAAGGAGAGAGGCTTTCAAAACCTGCAAAGTTTCGTACACACCCACATAAACTGATTTCCAGCAGGTGCTTACATCATATTTCTTAGTTGTATTACAAATCTGTTCTATCTATTCAACTACAATTGTGTAAAATATTTCTTTGTTAGGTTTTGAATCATTTTCCCAGGCTTTCACAGCATAAAACCTAATAATAACTTCCCCTTTTTTTAAAGGAGTTATCGTATATATATTGCTGTTTGATTGATTCTCATCTGATGTTTTGTTTGATTTAAAAGGAAGAGAATATTCTTGAACCATACTCACTATCCAATCTGGCTTGGTTTCATAATACCAAGTATATTCAGGAATATTTTGAATTTCAATAGTAGTTTTATGTCCTAATTTTAAATTTATAATTTTCATTGAATGAACATTTTTTGAGGTTGAGTCAATAATGATATTGTTATTTTCAATTCTCTTTTTCATACAGGAATTGAATAAAATAATGAATAAAAGTAGGTTAAATTTCATTTTCATCTCAAAAAAAAGAGTAGGTTGTTTTAATGTACTATTGAACAACCTACCACCCAATCTAATCAATTATTGGCACTTGAACTTTATATAATTTCTGAAAATTATCGCCCATATCCACTTCATAAATACGTCGGGCTACCACCTTACCGTAATCTTTTGAAACGTCATATCCAATTTCTGATTGTTTTATATTTGTTTTTAATGCTTTATTATCCGATGATTTCATTCCATTTGTTTTAGTTTTAACGAACCTTTCTAATTGTACATTAAAAGCTGCTTCTAAATCGTCCGTTGCTGCTTTATAACCCTTACTTTCTGTCTGATTGGGTTCCTTTGGTTCTTTATTAACAGACATTCTGGGCTTTGTTGATAAATCAATAACTTCTCTCGTAGAGTTGTGGATGTCTGTAATAGTACCATCATTATCTACACTAACTCTGACTACCCCATTATCTCCATTAATGACCTTTTTCCCATCAATAAATTGTCTGAATTCAAAAGTTGTTCCGATGATATGTGCTTTACCAATTTCACCCGAACCAACGGTGTTGCCTGTACAAGCATTCTCATAGCGGATATTGTCAAGTTTCAAGGTAACTCCTTGGTTCAAGTTGTGATTACTCAATATCTCTTCCGCTATTTTCTGAGCTTTCTTTGTATCAATTTGATTCTGATTTTCAGTATTCGGTTTTGCTAATCTTGCGTCAAAACGTCCATCTTTTCCCACAAAAAGATTTGAGTGCTTATCTCTTAAATAATAATTGCCTTCTTTATCAACAATGGCATTATCTGCAGTTTTTTTACCATAACCAAGAGCCGAAGTTAGTCTTTTCAAGGTTGATTCGGCATTTTCGGTTCCTAATATGGCAATCTTAGCTTTGTCTGGAATATTTAATTGGGTTTCAGTCTCTCTTAAACTTTCAGAAACTGATCGAGCATAAAACCATCTCCAATGATAATAATCTCTACTGGCAGCCTCCCACGAAAAGATTCTTTCATTATAAAGTCGGTTATTGGCTTCTTGCGGAGTTTTTCCCATGGCACAAACCGACGGTGCTTGACCATTTGAAATTCGCCAACTTGCATCTAAGAAAGCCTGACTGAATGATTTATTCTTTTTCCACTCTTCCCAAAAAAACTTACCATAATTAGCGTCATCAACACTTGTTGTTTCATACCCAAAAATCATTCGCAAGCCCTTATTGGCATTATGCCAAGTGCGTATGGGGTCGTGTCCTCCTAATACTCTGAGTGACAAACAAGTTGACCAAAACTGATAGCGTGCTTGCTCGTTACCAAAACCCATATTATTTGAGAAAGCCCAATCACGGTTGTCCCATTTACCTCCAAGTGGTAGTTGAAAAACCCCATTAGAGTCCATATTGCCATGACCTGAATGATAGAATGCTAAAACAGCATCAGCACCATAAGTGTCTTGCCAATTGTCGAAGGCTTCTTCATAAGCCCAAACTTTTACAGCTTCATCCTTAAACCAGAAATTTGCTGGTCTAAACTGAGTTGGATAATCAAGCCACCCTTCGGCATCTTCATGCGTTAATGACAAGGGGCTTGCGGAACTAAATTTTTCGAGACTGCAAGCTCCATAATAGTCCTGAGAGCCGTTCACTACAACTTTGGCAATATTTCCGATGCCAAAAGGAGATTCATTTTTTAATGTTGTAAACATGAGTTAAAAGTATTTAAGAGTTAAAAAAATACATTTTTAATTTCATACAATTAAAGCAGTGGTCAATACAAGTAGTCATTAATACAATTTATATTGACAGAGGATGGAGAAATAATCAGGAATCAAAATTGAGTGGAGTATTATGATATTGTAGCTTTGTAAAAATCAGATTACAAACTAACATACAATTTGAATGAAGAAAAAGCAGTATTTATTTAACGGTATTATTATTGAGTTAATGGTATAATTATTTAAAAAAGTAGTCAAAGAAATCATTTGACCGTTAGTTCCTTCAATCATAAAGAGAAGATTCAAGGTAAGAAATAAAGCATATATTTGTAAAGTGGGCAAGAAAATTATACATGAAAAGGTTTAAAAGGTGAATGATTATTTGGGTAAAATTGACTTGAATGAATGATGAAACAAATCAAATATTGAAAATTTCCAACAATAAAAAAAGGGCTAAATCCATCTGAATTTAGCCCTTTTTTTATACTCTAAAATCTACCCTCTAACTACACATCAATCTTCGCATACTTCGCATTTTTCTCAATAAAATCACGTCTTGGTGGCACTTCATCACCCATCAACATTGAGAATAAATGGTCTGCCTCCGCTGCTGATTCAATCGTTACTTGCTTCAATGTTCTTGAATCTGGATTCATCGTAGTTTCCCATAATTGTTCTGCATTCATTTCTCCAAGACCTTTATAACGCTGAATTCCCACTAAATCCTCACGCCCTGCACCCAAACGCACTACCGCTTGTTCCCGTTGATTTTCCGTCCAGCAATACTCTGCTTGCTGTCCCCTTTTCACTTGATAAAGCGGTGGTTGAGCAATGTAGATGTAACCATTATCAATTAAATCTTTCATATAACGGAAGAAAAACGTTAGGATTAAAGTTCTAATGTGAGAACCATCCACGTCCGCATCCGTCATGATAATCACTTTATGATACCGTAGTTTCTCCATGTTCAAAGCTCTCTCGTCACCATCTCTTCCAAAACTTACGCCCAAAGCCGTAATCATATTCTTGATTTCTTCGCTTTCATAAATCTTATATTCTGGTGCTTTCTCAACGTTCAAAATCTTACCTCTCAAAGGTAAAATCGCTTGATTAGCACGATTTCGTCCTTGTTTAGCAGTTCCACCCGCTGAATCCCCTTCCACTAAATATAATTCACAAATCACAGGATCACTATCTGAACAGTCAGCCAATTTTCCTGGTAAGGAGTTTCCGCCCAAAATGGTCTTACGTTGCACCATCTCACGTGCCTTGCGAGCGGCATGACGTGCTTGAGCCGCCAAAATTACCTTTGCCACAATCTGACGGGCTTCTTTTGGATGTTCCTCTAACCACGCTTCCAACATATCCGACATCGCTCCTGAAACTGCTCCAGAAACTTCACCATTACCTAATTTTGTTTTGGTTTGTCCTTCAAATTGCGGTTCAGCCACTTTTACTGAAATAACGGCGGTCAATCCCTCACGGAAATCGTCACCCGCAATTTCAATTTTCAATTTATCCAACGCTCCCGATTTGTCGGCGTAATTTTTCAGTGTACGAGTCAACGCTCCACGGAAACCCGCTACGTGCGTACCACCTTCAATGGTGTTGATGTTAATTACGTATGAAACCACATTTTCAGTATATGACGTATTATACATCATAGCCACTTCCACGGGAACACCGTTTTTGTCGCCTTTCATGAAGATTGGGGCTTCGATTAATTTCTCACGAGTGGCATCTAAATATAGCACA
>JAYUIP010000654.1:0-1689 GCA_043765945.1 Arcicella sp. | reverse complement strand
GAGATTTACGTAAAAGTTCGATTGATGCCATTAATAAAATTAATCAAAAACAATACGAAGAATTTCATGACCCTGAGACGATTTCCAGGATTTCGCAGTATGAAATGGCATTCAAAATGCAGACCTCTGTCCCCGAAGTAATGGACATTAAAAGTGAACCAAAATACATTCATGAAATGTACGGAACTCAAATTGGGAAAGAAAGTTTTGCTAATAATTGCCTGTTAGCCAGAAAGTTAGTCGAAAATGGTGTTCGTTTTGTGCAACTGTTTGATTGGGGTTGGGATACGCACGGAACGGGAGAAGGTGATTCGGTAAAAGTGGGAGTAAAACGCAAATGTATGGAAACTGACCAAGCCACTACTGCCCTTTTGATAGACCTAAAACAAAGAGGATTACTGGAAGAAACGCTTGTGGTTTGGGGTGGAGAATTCGGCAGAACGCCCATGCAAGAAAACCGTGAGGGTAAAGTTTTAGCGCATAAAGGACGTGACCACCACACCGAGGCATTTACCATTTGGATGGCAGGCGGAGGTATCAAAAAAGGATATTCTCACGGAGAAACTGACCCAATCGGTTACGCTGGAATTTCGGGAAGAACTTCAACAAATGACTTACAAGCTACTATTTTACAGACATTGGGCTTCGATCATGAGAAATTTACTTATCCGTTTCAAGGCAGAAATTTTAGATTGACCGATGTGCAAGGAAAGGTAATTAAAGAGGTTTTGGGATAGAAGAGTTCAGGTCTATCAATACGGAAAGCTTCGTTCAAAACGAAGCCTTCCGTAAAATAACCATTTAATATCCACTGATAACTGTTTACTAATAATTATCCACTGTCATAAGCATTTCCTCCTGCCCATAAAATACGGAAACTTCTTCCAAAATTTCCAAAATTTCTTCATAATTCATCGAAGTTACAAGCCTCATTCTGAACTCTTTGAAGTGCGAAATTCCTTTAAAATAATTAGAATAATGTCTTCGCATCTCCACAATTCCTACGTGGTTTCCTTTCCAGCGAATACTGAAATCTAAGTGTTGGCGGCATACTTCAATGCGGTCTTCAATCGTAGGGGGTGCTAAATGTTCGCCCGTTTTGAAGTAATGTTTTATCTCATTGAAAATCCATGGATAACCAATAGCACCTCTTCCAATCATAATACCATCCACGCCAAAACGATTCCGATATTCTAAGGCTTTTTCAGGAGAATCTACGTCACCATTCCCAAAAATTGGAATTCTAATTCTGGGATTTTCTCTTACTTTGGCAATCAATCGCCAATCGGCATCACCTCTATATAATTGGGCTCGTGTTCGTCCGTGAATTGTAAGTGCCTCAATACCAATATCTTGCAAACGTTCTGCCACTTCTTCGATGTTCTTTGTGGTATCATCCCAACCCAAACGGGTTTTCACGGTCACGGGTAAATGAGTTGATTCAACCACAGCTTTTGTCATCAAAACCATTTTTGGAATATCTTGTAATAAAGCCGCCCCCGCCCCACGACAAGCCACTTGTTTGACGGGACAACCATAGTTTATATCCACCAAATCTGGACCCGCATTGGAGGCAATTTCACCACAAACTCGCATCGTTTCAATGTCTGAACCAAACAATTGAATGCCGATAGGTCGTTCATATTCAAAAATATCCAATTTCTGAACCGATTTTCTGGCATCCCGAAT
>JAYUIP010000653.1:0-1693 GCA_043765945.1 Arcicella sp. | reverse complement strand
ATAAAGCCTCAAAACTATCATGGCGACCAACCTCTTGGAATCCTTTTTATTATTTTCTTTGGCGGGGTTTGAATAGGAAAGTTGGGTTGTAAATAATTAAATTTATATTTAGAATTATCTATGTTTTTTTGGTAGATAATTCCAAATATATGATGTCTATATTTGGAATTATCTATGTTTTTTTGATAGATAATTCCAAATATAAGATTAAAGAATAAAAGCAATTTTTTGATTATTCCCTTAGAAATCAATAATTTACAGTACAAAACATTAATCAATTTCCACATTTTAAACCCCTTCTAATCACGTTAAAAAAAATCCTAATTGGTCTCGCAGTTTTGGCGGTCGTCTTATTTGTTGGTTATCAAATATTATCATCACAAACTAAAAAAGCCAGTCCCGAAGTCAAACAAACGTATTCCGTTGGTGCTGCCAAAGTTGATTTATTTTATTGTTCACCCTCCAAAAAAGGGCGTGATATCTTTGGGGGTTTATTGCCTTATGGACAGGTTTGGCGAACGGGTGCCAACGAACCAACTACTTTTGCAACTGACAAAAACATTAAAGTAGGTGACAAAAGTTTACCCGCTGGCAAATATTCAATTTGGACAATTCCTCAAAAAGACTCTTGGACGGTTATTTTCAACAAAGAAATTCCTAATTGGGGCGTAACATGGGGAAGTAAAGCCGCCCGAAACGATAAAGAGGACGTTGCAAAAGTGGTTGTTCCTGTTGAAAAATTAACTTCTGCCCAAGAAAAATTATCATTAGATGCCAATAATAATGCCTTGAATATAAGTTGGGATATGACAAAAGTGAGCGTTCCAATTGTGGTTGAGTAATTTTTTGTCCTTACAAGTAAAAAATCCTGCAAGAACATTTTTGTAGGATTTTTTTATAGGTAAAGTATTCGTAATTTTGCACTTTATTTAGAATTAAGAAAATTAAGAATAATGTTAAACGTATCAAATGTTTCGCTCCGTTTTGGAAAACGGGTGCTTTTTGAAGATGTAAATATCAAATTTGTGGAAGGAAACTGTTATGGTCTCATCGGGGCGAATGGTGCAGGGAAATCTACGTTTTTGAAAATTCTCTCGGGTGAGTTGGATTCTCAAACGGGTCATATTTCGATGAATCCAGGGGAAAGAATGTCGTTTCTAAAACAAAATCACTTTGAATTTGAGGAAGTGCCTGTTCTACAGACCGTTATCATGGGTAACAAAAGAATGTATGATGTAATGGTAGAAAAAGATGCCATCTACTTAAAAGAAGATTTTACCGAAGAAGACGGAAATCGTGCTGCTGACCTTGAGGCTGAATTTGCCGAAATGAATGGTTGGGAAGCAGAAGCGGAAGCTGGGCAGTTATTAAGTGGTTTGGGAATTAAAGAAGATTTGCATTATACCTTGTTGAAAGATATTTCGGGTTCTGAAAAAGTGAAAGTTCTTCTGGCACAAGCCCTTTTTGGAGCCCCTGATATTTTGTTATTAGATGAGCCAACCAACAATTTAGACATTGAATCAGTGCTTTGGTTAGAGAATTTTTTGACAAATTTCAAAAATACGGTCATCGTGGTTTCTCACGATAGACACTTTTTGGATAATGTTTGTACGCACATTGCCGATTTAGATTATGGTAAGATTCAGCTATATGGAGGAACCTATACTTTCTGGTATGAATCTTCACAATTAGC
>JAYUIP010000652.1:0-1694 GCA_043765945.1 Arcicella sp. | reverse complement strand
ATGAAGGAATAAGAGTAAGTTCAATTATCAATAATTTAAAGGCGAATGTGAATACCCAACAAAGGATTTTATTAAATGAAGTGTTCGCCAATAATCCTGATGCTAACGCACCAAGTCCTCCAAATAATGATAATTCAAATACGGGAAATGCCTATTACAACAAAAATTCAGATATAACGGAGAGAGATAAATATTATAAAGAAATTGATTTTAATGGCAGTGGTTTATTTGATACGCTCAGTATTCTATTAAACAAAACGCACAAAAATATCCTAGAATATAGCCCTTCAAAGTTCCTTTATCCCGATGTTGATTTGCATCCTGATGGCAAAATAAGGAGTATTTATTCTAATAAAGTTTACACATTGCAGGAATTTTTACGGTTAGATGAAATGATTGATGTTCAACGCAAGGCAAGGTTCACAGAATTGGCTCAGAACAATAATCTAATGCTTTTAGAAGATTTAAAAAATGAATTAGATTCTTTGGAATCTCAGTTGCCATATAATTGCGAACACGTTGTGCCGCAGTCTTGGTTTAGTAAACAAAATCCGATGAAAGGAGATTTGCATCATCTTTTTGCTTGTGAATCTGGATGCAATAGTTTTAGAAGTAATATTGCTTATTTTGATTTTCCAGACTATAAACCCGAAGAACTTGCCGAAGCCGAGGCTATTCGTCAGATGTGTGGGAATAGAGAAAATGATAAATTTGAACCTCAAGCAAACAAGGCAATTGTGGCAAGAGCAACGCTTTATTTTTTACTGAGATACCCAAGAAATATAAGTGATAACTACACGAAAGAGAGATTGATAACCTTAACAAAATGGCATAATACAACCTTACCAAATGAATATGAAAAACACAGAAACGCATTGATTTTCAAAAAGCAAGGCAATCGAAATCCTTTGATTGATTTTCCAGAAATTGTTAGTAAAGTAGATTTTAGCAAAGGATTATGAAGTTCTTTAAAAGTCAATCCCCAGATTGGCTTTTAAAGCTATATTTTACTAAAAAAAACAAACCCCATGAAAACCCTAATCTTTCTCTTAACAATAACCATCACCGCTTGTCGCCCGCTTCCAAAAGTCTCTTCTTTTGTGGAGGCTTCTTCCAAAATGAGAGAAGGTGTCAATGCTGGTTTTATGGCAGTTGACCAATCTCTGGCGGCTAATGAATTGCTTTCGGTCAATACTTCCGACAGACAAACATCTGCTATTTTAAATACTACTTTGAAAGATTTGAAAGAGAATGGTAAGGAATTACAGAAGATTTCAAATGTAATGGATAAGTCGTTGCTCGGAATTTCGGCTTATGCAAGATCATTGAATAATTTGGTTGAAACAGGGAATTCGGGCGAAAAAAATGCCATGCAAGCCTCCAAAGCCCTTACCGACGTTGCAAATTTAATCACGCCTCCACAGGTAAGTGCTGTTATAGGTCTTACACAGGGAGGAGTCGCTAAAATTTATGAACAAATTGCTCGGGTGCAAGCGGCGAAAAGTTTAAAGAAAATAATGGAAGAAGCCAGTCCAACAATAATGACTTATGACACCATTTTTTCAAAAATTATCGACCAATTATCCAAATATAATCAGGCTGTTTATCAAGCTAAGAAACAATTATTATACACCCCTTTTTCATTAAATACCAGTCTCACGGATTACGAAAAAGAATTAGATTCTGAATACATT
>JAYUIP010000651.1:0-14411 GCA_043765945.1 Arcicella sp. | reverse complement strand
TTACGCTATTTCCTCAATAACCGTAATTTTCTGGATATGGTCGCCTTCACGAATCATGTCAATGACATCTAAGCCTTCAACGACTTTTCCAAAACACGTGTGCTTGCGGTCTAAATGGGCTGTATTCGCACGACTATGACAAACAAAGAATTGTGAACCGCCTGTATTTGGTCCACGGTGAGCCATCGATAAAACTCCACGGTCGTGGTATTGATTATTACCCGTTAATTCATCTGGAATTGAATAACCAGGACCTCCACCGCCAGTTCCGTCTGGGTCGCCACCTTGAATCACGAAATTTGGAATTACTCTATGAAAAGTTAATCCATCGTAAAAGCCTTTTTGGGCTAAATCAGTAAAATTTTTTACGTGAATTGGAGCATCTTGCTCGAAGAATTCAATCACCATTAGACCTCTGTCGGTCAGCATTTCAGCTTTAATCATTTTACAGTTTTTTTAAATATTTCTACAAAATTAGGAACAAAAGGGCTTAGGTCATAGTTCAAATTTTAACTTTACCCCTCAAAATATCAAAATACATGATGAAATCACTGGCGAGACTGTAAAATGGATATCTGAAAGTGGCGGGTTTGTTTTTCTCAAAAAAGAAATGTCCAACCCATGCAAAGGCGTATCCAACAACGGGCATAAGCCACATTAGATGGTATTGGGCAGTGTAAATAGAGTAAAACAGTATGACAAAAAATAGACTCGTTCCAATAAAATGGAGTAATTTTGATGTCGAATTAGCGTGTTCGGTTAAATAATAAGGATAAAATTCTTTCAAAGACTGAAAATCGTTGGTTTTGGTAGTTTCCATGTTATATTTTTTTAAGATTAAATAATAATTATACGTGAAAATAATAAAATATCTCCTCATTTTTAGTACAACTCCCCTCCTATTTTCTTGTGGGACTGATAAAACTGAAGAATCAATAAAATTTTTTAAAAGAGGCAATCAAAAACTTAAAGAAAAGGAGTATTTAGATGCCATTCATTGGTTTGATGAGTCGCTGAAACAGAACCCAAAATTTGCAGATTCTTATAATAATCGGGGGTTAGGATACCAAAAAATTGAGAAAATTGATGAGGCTTTGAAGGATTTTGACAAAGCTATCGAACTTGATAAAAAATATTGGGAAGCCTACTATAATCGTGCAGAGGCACTTTTTTTGAAGGGGGATTTTAATAATGCGATGTTAGATTACGATAAACTGGCGATTCCTTTCAAGGATTCTTCTTTTTATTATGTAAGTCGGGGAGACACGAAAGTTCAAATGCAGAACACATCTGGAGCAACCGCAGATTATGAAAAAGCCATTAGATTGAACCCGAAAAATGCGGAGGCTTACACTAATCAAGGATATTTATATTTTGAAAATAAAGAATACGATTTAGCGAAGAAAAGTTTTCAAAAAGCAATTTCTTTCGACCCAAAGCAAGATTTTGCTTTGAACAATTTAGCCTTTATTTTAAATCAAGAAAAAAAATATAATGAAGCCTTGAAAATGGTAAATCTTGCGTTGAAACAACAACCCGCACAACCATTTTACATCAACAATAAGGGTTTGATATTGTTGAATTTGGGTAAGAATGAAGAAGCAAAAGAGTTATTTGAAAGATCCATCCGATTGAATGATAAAAATGGTTTGGCTTATCAAAATTTAGGGCTTTATTATCAGAAAAAAGGGGATAATTTGAAGGCTAAGGAAAATTTTGAGATTGGTAAGGGGTTGTAATAAATTCAACAGAAAAGGTCGCTGAATTTCTTTCATCGACCTTTTTGTTTTCAAATCTCCCGAACCTTAATCTTCCGCCACTTTACTCTAATCCCCCCTCCACTATGAATTTGTAGTGCAATAATTCCATCAACCGAACCTATTTTATCGTCCGTCAAAGCTATCATTTCTTGACCATTTAGATAGGTCGTTACGTTATTTCCGACCACTTTCACCTTCATTTCATTCCATTCGCCCATTTTTAAGGCTTTATCTTTTTCTCCGATTGGTTTTATGAGCCAACCTCTGCCGTAAGATTCATAAATTCCACCCGTTGAATGCCCAGGAGGAGCAACTTCCGATTGCCAGCCCGTGATTTCAGTTCCTTCAATAGATGAATGAAAAAACACGCCACTATTACCGTTGGCTTCTTGTTTGAATTGTAAACTCAACTCGAAATCCTTAAATTTTTGTTCAGTTCCTAAATAACCATATTCTTTGTCGGGTCCACTTTCACAAACGAGTTCACCATTGTCAACATACCATTTTTCGGTTCCATAAATTTTCCAACCAGAAAGGTCTTTTTTATTAAACAGTTTAATCCATTTTGAAGATTGAGCGTATGAATTTGGAAGAAAAAGAATGGAAAATAATACGGAAAAAATGCTGATTTTTTTCATTTGGTTTTCGTTTAATTTGTGCGATACAGTTGGCAATAAATTGGTTAAGAAATTAAAATTAGTACAGTTGGAGAATTTGGGAATGGATAATTACTAAGTCATTTTGCTAAAACGTTAAAAAATCTATTTGAATCTTCAAAATTCTGGTTTGTAGTTATTTCTCCTGACTTACTACAAATTAGAATAAATAGACAAATGATGCTTTATTATCAAAAATTTCCAAAATTAGATACAGTTAAAAAATGTAATTTAAAAATTATAGACATTTAAAGTTAGTTTATTACACACCAAATAATGTTTGGCAAATTGACATGATAAAGAAAATAATCTTCAAAATAAAATTAGATTATCAAGTGTAAAGAATTGATTTAATATTGTGTTAATGAGATATAATTTAATTAGAAAATTAAACAATTTAATCAAAATGAAAAGTCAACTCCCTGACTAACAATATATTAACCCGCTCTAAGTCAATTAGACTCTTTTGATTTTATTTTAAAATAACTTCATTAAATTGATTGTATAATTCATCAAAACAAATATCCTAAAACAAGAAAGCTCTAAAATTTGATTAAAGTTGATTTCTCAAATAAGTATTTCAAAGCAGTAAAGTCTCAGGATTCTAAACATTCTGACTTGAAATTATGAAAATTTACAAATGTTTTAATTAGAATATCAACTAAAAACCTGCCTTAAAATTTTTGAATATTTCAGCATTTTTAACACTATCCGTTTCGACTTCTAACAATTTGGATTTCCCTTGATTCGAAAGAAAAACAGCCATACTATTCTTTAAATCTTCATTAGTATTCACAAAAAAATATTCTAAATCTGCATCATCGGCGGTATTTTTAGCATTCATTTGTTGAACTGTTTCAAAATAGTCTCCCAATTCTGCTTGCTTACTTGGTCCATCAATAATTCTAAAAATCCCTCCACCGTGATTATTTAGTAATATAATTCGCAGGTTATCAGGCAAGTAACGATTCCATAGTCCATTTCTATCGTAGAAAAAAGCAACATCTCCAACCAAAAGAAAAACTAATTTGTCTGTTGTTAAGGCTTGACCAACGGCGGTACTCACGCACCCATCAATTCCACTTGTTCCTCGATTGGCGAAAACTTCGATGTTTTTCTGGTAATCCACCCCAATATAATTAGCATAACGTACTGACATTGAATTTGCTAAATGCAATTGACAGTTTTCGGGAAGGGTATCCATTATTTTTTTTATTACAAAAAACTCATTAAAACTTTCCGTATGGAAAACTTTTTCAAAGAATCTTTCCAAATAAATAGTAGCTTTTCGTTCTTGAATAGTCCATTCATTTTTATAGGTTTCGTCACGTTCTTCCTCACCAGTTTTAAAGCTATCAAAATCTAAATCTTCATAAACTTTTTTAAAGAAATCGACTGGATTCATCGGTATAATTTTTGTTAATGACTGAAAAGTATCAACCAAATGTTCCCCTGATTGCAATTGCCAATGTTCAATCGCTTTATTTTTTCTCAAATAGGTCTTTAACCCTTTGGAAATAAGCGATTTACCAAGAGTAATTAGCAATTCAGGGCGTAAATTTTCATCCTTTTGATTCAAGAAAATATCATGTTTTGAAATAGCTTCAAATCCCAAATTAGAAATGGTATCACCCATACAAACCACATGAAATTCGTCTTGAAGTTTTTGCAGGATTTTAGATAATTCATCATTTTTTTCACCTTGCCCACCCGCAATCAAAATTCTATCGTATCCTTGAATTCTTTTTAAAATGTTATGCCACGATGACTGACTTAAAGTCGTTTCAGTCTCTTCAACTTCAATTAATCTTGGATTTGAACTAAATGTAATCTCTTCATTTTCAGAAGGATAAAACGGTTCACGCAATGGTATATTAATATGAACGGGACCTTGCGGGCATGATTTAGACAGATTTACCGCTTCGTTAATTATTCTTTCAATATGCCAAACTGAATCTGGGTGATCATAATCCGAACTAACTTCAAAACTTTGCTTGACGTGCTTTCCGAAAATACCAGTCTGATAAATCGTTTGCCCATCGTGTTGATGAATCCATTCTTTTGGGCGATCGGCGGTAAGAATAATTAAAGGAATTTCTTGAAAAAAAGCCTCAGCAACTGCAGGGGCATAGTTATATGCCGCAGACCCTGATGTGCAACAAATGGTTACGGGGGCTTTTAAATTTAGAGCCATTCCCATGGCAATAAAAGCCGCAGAACGTTCATCTGAAATAGATTTTGTCGTAATTTCTGGATGACGGACTAAGGCAATAGTCAAGGGTGCATTTCTTGAACCAGGAGAAATAATGGCATGATTTATTCCCTTTTTTGCAAGAATATTAACAAGATTTATAATGGGTTGAAGGAGCATAATTTTAAATATTTTCAGCAAAATGTTTTTGATTTAATGAAAGATTTACTTTGTTCCAATCAATAGTTGTGGTGAGTGGTGATTCTCTGATTGAACAATTTTCAATTTTGCAATAATGACAACACTCAGGCATACAAGGGTCGGCATGAATGAAAATTTCTACGTTGGAAGGAAACTCTTTCTCCAAAATCTCTTCAAATTCATGTACAGTTTCATGGACTTTTTCAAGATTCCAATAATTGGGCAAAGTCAAATGACAGTCAATATGAATGTCGGAACCATATTCTTGAATCCGCATATTATGAATATCAATCCACTCGCTTTTTTGGTGATTTTTCAAGATACTAACAACCTTTTCCAAAACCTCCTCATTGGCTTCATCCATCAATCCACCAATTGACTTACGGATAATCTTGACACCATTCCAAGCCATAAAAAGGGCAAAGAAAATAGATGAAACACCATCAATCCAATAAATGTTTGTTATGAAAATCATTAGTAAGGCAAAAACCAAAATAAAGCTACTCATCGCATCTAATTTTAGGTGTTGACCATCCGCAATCAAAGTGGGAGAACTTTTTGCAACTCCTTCTTTTTCAAGAATATACCCTAAACTGTAATTGATAATTGTACCTAATAAAGTAATGGTGATACCAATCTCTAAATCAAAAATTTGCTGTGGGTTTATTAATCCTTGAATTGAATGAAATACAACAAAGATGCTTGCTAAAACAATTAGAACTCCTTCTAATCCCGCCGAGAAAAACTCAATTTTCCCATGCCCATACGGATGATTCAAATCTCTTGGTTGTGACGCTAAATAAATGGCATAAAAGGCAAAAGCACTGGCAACAACATTAATAATTGATTCCAGTGCATCAGTCAAAATAGCACTCGAATAGGTCATGTAGTACGCTATAAACTTAGCAACCATCAAAACTAAACTGACAACGAATGAAGTTAAGATTAATTTGTATTTTTTCGGGAAAGGCATTTAAGTTATGAATTGTGAGGTTTAAGTCTTAAATAAAAAAATGAGAATAAGTAAGACTTCTTTTACTTTTATCAACTTAAAACTCGCTTTCCCCAAAGTTACGAAATTCAAATTTTATAATTCATACCTTGTGTTATACCTTTGTAGAATGAATGAACATAATAATCCTTGGCAAAAAATCGCTTCTTACGAAGTTTATGATAACCCTTGGATAAATGTCCGTCATGAGGATGTGATTAAACCAAATGGCAAACCTGGAATTTACGGCGTAGCCCATTTCAAGTTTTTGGCTGCCGCCGTTATTCCCTTAGATGACGATGGAAATGTCTGGCTTGTTGATCAATTTCGATACACTTTAAACGAATATTCTTGGGAAATTCCGATGGGTGGAGGAGATTTAAAAATTTATAGTTTAGAGACTGCGAAACGTGAATTAAAAGAAGAAACAGGTCTGATTGCCTCAAAATGGACAAGTTTGGGAAAATTACATACTTCAAATTCCGTAACCGATGAAGTTGGGTATATGTATTTAGCAGAAGGATTAACGTTGAGTGAAGGCGAACCTGACGATACAGAAGTATTGCAAATAAAAAAAGTGAACTTAGTTGAGGCAATTAGAATGGTGATGGAATCGGAAATAACTGATTCATTGTCAGTTGCAGCATTAATGAAGGTTGCAAGACCAAAAAACATTTAAACCAACCATAATGTTTCAGGCTATATTCTTTGGATTTTTATACGGATTTTTACTTTGTTTTACGTTCGGACCAGTATTTTTTAGATTAATACAAACCAGTATAGATACGGGTTACAAAAGGGGTATTTTAATTGCCTTAGGGGTAACGGTTGCCGATGCAATTTTAATGTTTTTTGCCATTTTTGGCACCAATTTTTTACCTCAATTGAAGTATTTTGATGATGTAATTTCAGTAATTGGAGCAAGTATTTTATTCACTTTAGGGTTTATTAGTATTTTTAAACAAAAGGCTCAAATTATCTATCCAACCTCAAAATTAAGCTCATTTTTATATTATTTCACCTCAGGAATCTTCTTAAACCTTCTCAATCCTTCCAATTATATAGCCGTGTTTGCCACTTCAACTTATCTTGTTGCAAAAGGAATGTCTCTTAGTGAAAGAATTGTATTTTTCTGTTTCAGTTTACTTGCAACTATAACAGCAGAATCATTAATTGCCTTTTACGCCCACAAAATGAAAAGGATATTAACTGGAAAAGTCTTAAAAAGAATCAACCAAGTGGCAGGCTCAATCTTCATTATCTCGGGACTTTTGATACTTTATAAACAATTCGTAAAATAAGTTATCTGTTTAAAAACTGCTCCCATTCGGTAATCTGTTCCATTTTTTTTAGAACTCTTGGAAACTTGTTTTGCCCACCAGTTTTTCCTTTTAAATCCATAAATTGATAGAAAGTATTTGCACTTAAAACATTCATTTTCAATGTTTTAAGTGCATGATTACGTTCAACTGGATAATCATCGTTAATTTCACATAACGTTTTATCAATGTCATTCATAAGTAATTCTGGATCAATTTTATCATCCGTGCCTACATACCATTGATGTCCAAAAGAGTCCTCAAATTTCTGACCTACAACGGTAAATTCTCGAATATCAATGTTAAATTTTTTACACGCAATTTCAATAGCTTTGTTCATATTATCGACTGATAGATGTTCACCACAAAGGCTCAAAAAATGTTTTGTTCTTCCAGTAATAATGATTTCTGCTTTCTTTTTATTCGTAAATTTTATGGTATCACCAATTAAATAACGCCATGCACCCGATACAGTAGAAATCAAAAGGGCGTATTCAATACCTTCTTCAATTTCATCTATCATCAAAGTCTCAGGCTTTTCAATCATCACACCGTCATCATTAAAATTCCCCTCATTAAAAGGAATAAATTCAAAGAAAATACCATTGTTCAATACCAGAGACATATCAGTATCGGGGGCAGTTTGAAAAGCCATAAATCCTTCCGAAGCCAAATAGGTTTCTATATACGTAATGGGGCGACCTAACAACTTTTCAAAACCCTGTTTGTATGGCTCAAAACTTACGCCTCCATGGCAAAATATTTCGAGATTGGGCCAAATTTCGTGAATATTTTTAACGTTATATTCCTTAATAATTTTCTCCATCAAAATCTGAATCCAAGCTGGAACACCCGCAATAAATCCAATGTCCCAATCTCTTGCAATCTTTGTAATTTTATCCAATTTCTCACTCCAATCACGGGTTTCAGCAATTTTTTTGCCTGGCTTATAAAATCTTTCAAACCAAAAAGGAATTTTACCTGCCGTTATTCCACTTAAATCTCCTTCAAAATAATCACCCATATTTTGCAATTTCGTGCTTCCCCCTAACATCAAATATCCTTTTTCAAAAAGTGTTGGTGGAAGATTTTTATACTCAGAAAGTGCTAAAATCTGTCGAATTGAAGTCCTGTGAATGGCTTTTACCATATCTTTGGTAACAGGAATATGCTTTGAGGCAGATTCTGACGTACCAGAACTCAAGGCAAAATACTTAATTGAGCCAACCCAAGAAACATTTTTTTCGCCCTCTAAGGTCTTGTGCCACCAATCAGCATACATTTTATTATAGTCATAAACAGGGACTTGCTTTTTATATTTGGTATAAAACTCTTTATCGTTTGAAAACAATGCGGCATTCATTATGTCCTCAAACCCAAATTTTTCACCAAACTGCGTAAATCTTCCTTTGTTAAGCAACTTCACCAAAGTTTTGCGTTGAAGTTTAGCCAAATTTGTTTTCGGACGTTTCATAAAACCAGAAAGTCCAATACCACTTTTTAATATATTTCCTACAATTGAAATTGCCATTTTTATTAAGTAGTACGAAGTTGTACTTCGTCATTTTTATACCAAATTCACGAAGTAAAACTTCATGATACATTTTAAAACCAAGATTCTAATGTCTTAACTGCTTGATAATCAGTTAAATCAAATTTTGCAGGAACGATTGAAATATAATTATCTTTCAAAGCATCTTCATCCGTTCCACCGCCTGAATCTTCATTTTGAAGAAATCCATCCATCCAATAATAGGGTCTTCCGTATGGGTCTTTTCGCTCCTCAAAAGTCTCTTTAAAAACCGCATCGGTTTGTCGGCAAATTTTGATGCCTTTGATGGGTTTTTCAGAAATTTTTGGAAAATTAACGTTCAAGGCTACTCCTTTCGGAAGTCCATTTTCAAGCACTTTCAAGGATATTTTTTTGATGTATTCCTTGGTATGAGAGAAATCTGCATCCGTTGAAAAATCGCCTAATGAGAACCCAATCGCTGGAATACCTTCAATTGCTGCCTCAATCGCCGCAGACATAGTTCCACTGTAAATGACTGATATTGAGGAGTTTGAGCCGTGATTAATACCCGAAACAACCAAGTCAATCTTACGACCTTTCAATAAGAAATGCTTTCCAAATTTAACGCAATCGGCGGGCGTTCCGCTGCATTTATAGGCTTCTACATTTGGGAGGTAGTTTTTCACTTTGTTTACACGTAAAGGGCGGTCGAGCGTAATGGCGTGTCCCATACCTGACTGATGTGTATCGGGTGCGACTACTATTACTTCACCAATTTCTGACATTATTTCTGCCAATACTCTGATGCCTTTTGCGGCAATAGAATCATCGTTTGCGACTAAAATTAAGGGTTTTTGCATTACTGAATTTATAATTTAAGTGTTTCGTTTGAAACAGAAACCAAATATAAGTAGTTTTGCTTTTGAGACCAATTCACTCGCTACTTATATGTTAAAATTTATTGGAAAATTAATCCTTAAAATTGCAGGTTATTCAATTGTTGATACTACTCCAAAAGGAGTTCAAAAATATCAAAAAGCGGTTATGATTGCCGCTCCACATACTTCAAATTGGGATTATGTTTATACGATGTCAGCTCTGTATGCCCTTGATGTACCTATAAAATACCTTGGAAAAGCCTCTTTGTTCAAGTTTCCGTTGGGAATATTAATTAAAAAATTAGGGGGAATTCCAGTTCGTAGGGATCAAAAAAATAATATGGTCAACGATATGGCAAAAATGATTGTGGAGGCAACCGAACAAATGATTTTGATTATTCCAGCTGAAGGAACACGCTCTTTTTCAAAAGAATGGAAGTCAGGATTTTATCACATTGCAAACACTGCCAAAGTACCCATTATTTTAGGATTTTTAGATTTTGGTAAAAAGCAAGTTGGCTTCATTGATGAATTTATTCCAACGGGAAACTATGAGAAAGATTTGATAAGTATTCAGAAAAGATACATTGGAATTACGCCAAAACATCCAGAGTTGTATTCTTTAAAAGATGTGAAATTCGATTAGGTAGTTAATTTTTCCAAAGCAATCCTAATTAAGCTATCAACCTGTTTATCAGCTTGTTGAGAGAATTCGTTTGTCATTCTATTGGCTAAAATAACACTAATTGAAAGGACTTGATGACCTAAAATTTTACCCATTAAATAATAACCAGCAGTTTCCATTTCGAGATTTGTCAAAACATTCCCGTCCCGATAATATCCACTCATTTTTTGGAGTAATCCATTTATTTTTGGCGAATATCTCAACGTTCGACCTTGCGGTGCATAAAAGCCAGGACAAGTAACCGTCATACCTGAAAACCAATTTTCAGATGCCTTTTCTGTGAAAAGTTTGAACAAATCTAAACCCGCTGGATTGCAATAAGGCGTAAATTCTAAGTTCAAGTCTCTTCTTAAATCATAGATAGTTTGATTAGATTCCGATTGATAAAAGAATCCCAAAGCATCCAACCCAACTCCCCACTCAGAAACCACAAAACTATCAACGGGAATACTTTTCTGCAAACTCCCAGAAGTACCTAATCTAATGATATTCAGCGACTTATATTCTGATTTTACTTCCAAATTTTTGAAATCAATGTTCACCAAAGCATCCAATTCAGTCATCAAAATCTCAACATTATCCGTTCCAATTCCACTGGAAATTACGGATAAACGTTTGCCATTCATATAACCTGTATGTGTAACAAATTCACGCTTACTAACTTGAAATTCAATGGAATCAAAATATTGAGAAACGAATTTTACACGGTCAGGGTCGCCAACAGTTATGATGGTATCAGCGATATTTTCTGGAAGTAGATTTAAGTGATAAATCGTTCCGTCGGGATTTATGATGAGGTCAGTTGGAGTGATTTTCATAGTTTTAAAAAATTGCTTCCTTAACATATTCCATAAAGAGGGGTTTAAACCTCATTATGAATTAAGCTACGGAATATCGGAATATTAAAAATTAATGACAGTCTTAGTCCTCTGACGACTCTTAAAACCAAATTGAGGAGAATAGTTTTCAGTATGTCTTGAATAAAGTCCTTCGGCATTATACGGTCTTTTTCTTGGGTGATTTTTACATTCATCAGAACAAGCTCCATCCATTTTTATCAAACATGATGGACAAATTGCCAAGTGGGCATTGCATTGTGGATTGGCACAATTCACCATAAAATCCGAGGAAGTTTCACAAATATGACATTTTGAAATTACAGCAGGATTAACAACGTTTACATCAGTAGCAATTCTGTTATCAAACACATAACATTTCCCTTCAAAATCTTCTCCTC
This sequence comes from Arcicella sp., assembly GCA_043765945.1. Taxonomy (GTDB): domain Bacteria; phylum Bacteroidota; class Bacteroidia; order Cytophagales; family Spirosomataceae; genus Arcicella. The sequence continues at coordinate 2,980 of JAYUIP010000651.1, read as the reverse complement.
CTTGCTCTATTCCATATTTTATGATGCCGCCGTGCAATTGATAGACGTTCTCAAAACCACGCTCTAAGAGATATGCAGAGACTTTCTCGCATTTAATTCCACCCGTACAATACGTAATGATTTTCTTATTTTTTAGGTGTTCAATTTCTTGAATATGGTCAGGTAATTCCCTTAAATTTTCCATGTCAAAGGTTATTGCCCCCTTAAATTTCCCTATATTATGCTCGTAACTTGAACGCATATCTACCAAAACCACTTCTGGATCGTTGTGATACATATCCTTAAAATCAGCAGGTTCAAGATATTTTCCTGTATGTAACCGTGGATTAACCCCTAAATCCGAATTCACAATTTCTTCTTTTACCCGTACATGAAGTTTTGCAAAAGTATGTTCATTGTGTTGTTCTACTTTAAAATCAAAATTTGTCCCCGCAAAAAGTGAATCATTTTCGAGCCAATTCATGTACTTTTGACAGTCTTCCGTTAGTCCCGAAACTGTTCCATTTAGACCCTCGGGTGAAACGACTATACGTCCTAATAAATTATTTTCTAAACAAAAAATGTGATGTTTTTCACGATATGCTTCCGTTTCGTGGATTGACGTGTAATTGTAATAAAGAATTACGCTGTATGGCTTCATTTTCAACATGAGTTACAGAGTGTTTTAAATATGATTTAACAGAAATTTATACAAAGTTACAAAAAATTGAAAGGTGGTCAATTCTGATAGCCAATTTATTACTCAACAGATTGTCAACTTTTGAACAAAGTGATTTTTATTATGATTAAATTATGATAAATTATAATAATTTTAATACGCAACGGCTGGGCATATCAAATTATTCCTTCATAAAATGTTAATAGTCAGTACTTTCAAATTTAATTAAATCCAAACTTATTTCTTCCATAATTTTTATTGAAATTTGCATTTGGAAATTTAATGAATCCACTATTCAATAATCATTTAGCGTATGCACATAGCCATTACTGGAAATATCGGAGCGGGAAAAACAACCTTAGCCACAAAATTAGCGGAACATTTTGGTTGGGAAGTGCTTTACGAAGCCGTGGAGGGCAATCCCTACCTCCCACCATTTTATGATGATATGCCTCGCTGGGCTTTTCATTTGCAAATGTATTTCTTAAAAAGTCGTTATGAACAAGTTTTACAGATTCAAAAATCAAACCGCAGAATTATTCAAGACCGTACTATCTACGAAGATGCACACATTTTTGCGATGAATTTATACAAGTCGGGCATCATGTCAACCCATGATTATACAACTTATCGAGGCATTTTTGATTTGATGATGCGGTCGGTTAAAGCACCAGATTTGACGATTTATTTGAAGGCTGACTTACCCAAATTAGTATCACAAATCAAAAAACGTGGACGTGATTTTGAATCAAATATTACTGAAAAATACTTGTCTGATTTGAACGAACATTATGAAGATTTTACTGATAATTACAAAGAAGGGAAATTATTGGTTCTGGATGTAAATAATCTTGATTTTGTCAATAATCCTAAGGATTTAGCCATGATAATTACCAAAGTTGACAAAGCATTACTGTATGATAAACCACCCGAATTAGCGTTTGATAACTAAGTATTTTTATTAAATTTTAGGCTAAAAATAGAACTTCACAACCTTAAAGTTTGTTATAAATATACTAAAAAGCCCCTCCAAAATTAAGTGGAAGGACTTTCGTGACGATGAGGAGATTCGAACTCCTACAGGATCGCTCCCACTACCACCTCAAAGTAGCATGTCTACCAGTTTCACCACATCGCCGTTTTGATGTTGCAAAATTAGGTAAAAATTCATTATTAACAAGTGTTTAGGAACTTGTCGCTTTGGAAAGAATCAAAATTTATTTTAATAGACTGATAATCAATATAATTACAATAAAATAAAAATAACAATGGCATTAGAATTTGAAGGAAATTTGGTTAAAGTTTTGTCGGAAGTGACAGGGCAAGGTAAAAATGGAGCTTGGGTAAAGCAAGATTTTGTATTGGAAACGGAGGATCAATACCCTAAAAAAGCGTGTTTCACTGCATGGGGAGACAAAGCCGCAGATTTGAAAACATTTTCATTAGGAGAGAAATTGAGAGTAACATTCAGCGTAGAATCACGTGAATATAACGAACGTTGGTACACAGATTTAAGAGCATTTAGAATCGACCAAATGAATGGTAGTACTTCATCTTCTGCACCAGCTCAAAGTCAGGGAGCATCTGCACCAAGACAAGCACCGCCAGTAGCTGATTTACCATCTTTTAGTGCAGACGATCAAGACTTACCTTTTTAAGGTTTTTAATCAATATTCGGGCGTATTTTGTATTGAGTTTTAATATATAATACGCCCTTTTTATGCCCAAAATTTTCCTAATTGCTTTCCTTGATATTTATTTATTCTTTAACATACCAAAATAAAATGGAATTTAATTTTGAAAATTTGAACGAGCAAACTCGTATGGCGATGATTTCAGAGGTTAAAAATGACATTGACAAAAAAGCCATTTATTACAGTAAGAGGTTTACCAAATACGGTCGAATAAAGTATTTATCTTTGTTATTAGATGCCGTTAAATCTGGTGACGAACAGACGCTTGCCAAATCAATAAAATTTAATTATTGTTTTGTTGAAACTGAAAAAAGGGAAGGGAAAAATGGGGTAATTCAAGCTAATATTCCTAAAAATGCCAATCAGGTTTTTGCAGAAAGTGAATTTAATCGTTTCTACATTAGAGCTTTAGCTAAAATTGCAATTTCAACCAATCGAGGATTAATCGTTTACAGAGCTAAACAATCTAAAATTCCAAGACCCGAATCAGAAAATTTGATTGGAAAAGAAATTGATTCAGTTAATCTACTGTATGATTTGCGGAATAACATTGGTGTTGATACTGCTCTGGGGCTTCCAGCAGGACCGAATAGCGGACTTTGTGTTCGGTTGACTTAGACTAATTTTC
>JAYUIP010000650.1:0-4972 GCA_043765945.1 Arcicella sp. | reverse complement strand
AAGAATTGGGCGTAGTCATTATTGCCTCATTATTTGAAAAACGTGCCGCAGGTTTATATCACAATACAACCGCTGTTTTAGATGCTGATGGAACGTATTTGGGTAAATACCGAAAAATGCACATCCCTGATGACCCAGGATATTATGAGAAATTTTACTTTACACCGGGCGACGCTTCGCCAGAGGAGTCAAGTTATCGGATTTTTGAAACAAAATTTGCCAAAATCGGAGTGCTTATTTGTTGGGATCAGTGGTATCCCGAGGCTTCAAGAATTACGGCTCTGATGGGTGCTGAGGTACTTTTTTACCCAACTGCCATTGGTTGGGACACTAACGAAACCGACCCAAATATCAACCGTGAACAATATTCGGCTTGGCAAACCATTCAGCGTTCTCATGCGGTTGCGAATGGCGTATATGTGGTGTCCGTAAATCGTGTAGGACGTGAGATTGACCAACAGTTTTGGGGAGGAAGCTTTTTGGCAAATCCTTTTGGAAGTCTATTATATTTAGGTTCACACGACCAAGAAGAGGTTCACGTTCAAGAAATTGATTTAGATAAAACCGAATATTACCGCTCAACTTGGCCCTTTCTGCGTGATAGAAGAGTTGATAGCTATCAGCCCATTACGAAGCGGTTTATTGACTAAACCTTTTAGGTAGGTATGAGGTCGTAGGTATGAATCATGAGGTGTAGGTATGAGGTCGTAATTTAGCCTTACGGCTTTGTATCTCATAACTCAACCCTACAAATTTATACCTCCTCATACCTATAATCTCATGCCTACGACCTCATACCTATAACCTCATACCTAAATTTTCCCCAAATTCTCCTCTCTCATCGACACAATTACTTCTTTTGTCGATAATTGTCAAAATCTAAGACACACAGGTGCAATATTTGTGTTGTATTGTTGTCATTCATTCAGATTTAAGCATTTTTCCGCTCATCTGAAAAAGCCCCCATTTGTACTATTTTAATTTTAGAGGTAAACAATTTACCCTAATTTTGGTTACGATTTTCGGTACTTCATCGTTAATTAACATTCTTAAATATGAAAAATACATTACTATTTTTAGTAACATTTTGTCTTTTCGCTAATACTATTTCTGCTCAATTTCCCATGGGTGGCGGAGGCTTTGGCGGTGGCGGTTCTCGCAGAAATGAACAATCCACGATTCCAGGCACAGCACAGGCAAATCCGAAAGGTTCAGCCAAAATAACGGGTTATGTGGTTGATTCATCAGTTTCAAAAGCGGTTGAATATGCCAGTATTGCCTTATCAACCAAGAAAGACAATAAAATTATTGATGGAGCCATTTGTGATGATAAAGGCAAATTTTCGCTATCTCGTGTTGCTGTGGGCGAATATATTTTGTCCGTTTCTTTCATGGGTTATCAAACCAAGAAAATGGATGTCAATATTATTAATAAAAATGATGAAATTGATTTAGGCGTTATTAAAATGAATCAAAGCATTCAAACCTTGGCAGAAGTTACGGTTGAAGGGCAGCGTTCATTGATTGAAGATAAAGTAGATAGAATGGTTTACAATGCTGAGAAAGATATTACGAACAGAGGTGGAGATGGAGCCGATGTTTTGAGAAAAGTACCTTCATTAACGGTTGATTTAGACGGAAATGTATCATTAAGAGGAAGTTCAAATGTGAGGGTTTTGATTAATAATAAACCTTCAACCATCATTGCCAGCAACGTTGCCGATGCTTTGAAACAAATTCCTGCTGACATGATTAAGTCAGTGGAGGTAATCACTTCACCCTCAGCTAAATACGATGCGGAAGGTTCGTCAGGAATTATCAATATCATCACAAAAAAGAATACGCTCCAAGGACTTACGCTCAATATGGACACCAGCGTTGGAATCAGAGGCGGGAATTTATCACTAAACGGAAACTATCGAAAAGGCACGATGGGTTTCTCATTGGGTGGTTTCGGAAGAGCAAACTATAACATCAATGGACGTTTTGAAAATACTCAAATTACAACTGGATTGGACGGTGCAAAGACTGCTAATGTTCAAGAAGCTGAAACTCGTAACAGTGGATTATTTGGAAATTATCAATTTGGATGGGATTGGGACATTAACAAAACAAATTCAATAACAGCCTCAGTTAAATTGGGAGCAAGAAATCAGTATAATTATCAAGATGATTTACTGACACAGATTTACAGAGGTTCATCACAAAACGCTCCATTGTTAAGTTCATCAACTCGTGACGTTGAATCAATTGATAATTCAAATAATATTGATGCCAATCTCGACTACACCCATACTTTTAAAAAGCCTCAACAGGAATTTTCAATTTCGGGACAGTTTAGTAGAAATAATCGGGTAAATGATTTTAGAAATATAATCTTAGGGTTTCCAGATATTACAAATACAAACCCAAGTTCTAATCAAGAAACCACCTTACAGCTTGATTATCAGACACCTATCGGTAAAACACAGATGATTGAGTTTGGGGGAAAAGGGATTTTCAGAAAAGTGAATTCAGTTTTTAGACAACTTGGAAATAGTGGTTCGTTGGATTATGATCAAAATATTGCGGCTTCCTATTTTTCATATACGCTCACGACCAAAAAGAAATATAGTTTGAAAGTTGGAGGTCGTTATGAATTTACCAATATTGATGCAACGCAGGTTTTGGAAGGAAAAGGAAGTCAAAATATTGATATTGCTGACTACGGAACGTTTGTACCAAGTATAAATCTATCAAAAAGTTTGAAAGGTGGCACAACTTTGAAATTGGGTTACAATCGTCGTATCCAAAGACCATCTTTGCAGTTCTTGAATCCCAACAGAAATGCTTCAAATCCTTTTAATGTAACGGAAGGAAATCCAGCGTTGGCTCCTGAATTCACGAATAATTACGAATTTACGGTCAATACGTTTTTCAAAAATGTTTTCCTGACAACTGCTCTTTTTATGCGGAACACTACGGGAGGTATCGAAAGCGTAAGAACCAATACCGTTGATGCACAGGACAGACCTATTATTTTGACCAATTATTTGAATATTGGTAATCAAGATGCTTACGGAACGAATATATTTTTAAACGTAACTTCTGGAAAACTACAAATTGGTGGAGGAACGGATTTATATTACACGGTTTTGAAAAATAATAACCCAAATCCTCTTTTTAATGCTTCAAATGAAGGTTGGGTCATGAGTGCGAGAGTCTTTGGTAGTTATAACATTGCCAAAGGTTGGGGTTTGCAGACTTTTGCTTTTTATAGAGGAAACCAAGTGCAACTACAAGGAAACCAAGGTGGCTTTGGGATTTATAGTCTGGGCGTGAAAAAAGATTTTGTCAATAAAAAAGGAAGCATTGGCTTTGGAGCAGAAAACTTCTTTACGCCAAATGGCTTTGTGATTAAGAGCAATATTGATTCACCAACGATTACTCAAAACAGTGTGACGACTTTGCGAAATATGAACTTTAAAGTAACTTTCAGTTATCGTATTGGAAAAATATCTTTTACAGAGACAAGAAAGAAAAAGAAATCTGTAAACAATGATGATATGAAAGATGGTGGTGACGGTGGTGGAGGTCAGCCAGCAGCACCTGCGGCTCCTGCGGGAGGTGGTGGTCGTCCAAGATAATAATTTTATTGATTATTCGTAAAAAATGCCTTTCAAATCAATTTGAAAGGCATTTTGTGTTATATTTTGTTTGTTAAAACTTCCAAACGTGAAGCTAATTCTATATTTCAAATCAAAATCCCAAACAATTCAGTACAATAAAATGCTATTTTTTTTATAACTTATACTTTTAATTTTAGGAAGATAAATTCATAGATAATACCATGAATATCAATAAGTTATTAGTATGGAGTTCAGCCGTTTTGGTGGGAGGTTTTTCGATGTATTCATTGTTTGGGCATGGCGATGAAGTGGATTATAGTACCCAAGTAAAACCGATTCTAAATCGCAGTTGCATCAAATGTCATGGGGGCGTGAAAAAGCAAGGCGGATTCACTGTTTTGTTTCGGGAAGAGGCGTTGGGGAAAACTAAATCTGGCAAACCCGCCATCATTCCAGGCGACCCTGAGCACTCAGATTTTATTGCGAGATTGACCCACAAAGACCTCGAAGAAAGAATGCCTTATCAATCTGAACCTTTATCAAAAGAGGAAATAGAACTTCTTACAAAATGGGTGAAACAAGGGGCAAATTGGGGAGAGCATTGGGCTTTTACGAATCCCGAAATGCCATCTGTACCTAATAAAAACTTCTTTGCGGGCTTCACAGACTGGTTTTCTAACAAATGGGAGAAAAACGATATTGACTATTTTGTTTCGGATAAATTAGAAAAAGAAAACCTTAAACATTCTGGACAAGCTGAAAAAGGGGTACTTCTTCGCCGTGCAAGTCTTGACCTAACGGGACTTCCTCCAACTGAACAACAACTGACTGATTTTCTGAATGATAAGTCGGATAATGCTTACGAAAAAGCAGTGGATAAACTTTTGGCTTCTCCTCAATACGGCGAACGTTGGGCGGGAATGTGGTTGGATTTAGCGAGATATTCCGATACAAAAGGTTATGAGCGAGACGACCAACGAAGCATCTGGAAATACCGTGATTATGTGATTAATGCCTTTAACCAGAATATGCCTTACAATCAGTTTATTAAAGAACAGTTGGCGGGTGATTTATTGCCAAATCCTACTGATAATCAATTGATTGCCACGGGTTTTCACCGCAACACCATGACCAATGATGAAGGTGGAACCGATAATGAGGAATTCAGAACGGCAGCGGTTATGGATCGAACAAGCACCACCTGGGAGGTTTTGCAAGGCACAACTTTTAGCTGTATTCAGTGTCACAGTCATCCTTATGACCCCTTTCGTCACGAGGATTATTATAAATACATGGCGTTTTTTAACAATACTCGTGATGAAGACACCTATGGTGATTATCCCCATTTAAGGCTTTTTAAGAAA
>JAYUIP010000649.1:0-4972 GCA_043765945.1 Arcicella sp. | reverse complement strand
TGAGCAATGGAATTTTACTTAAAACTCATAGCTCACAATTTAGTTTTAAACTGTACTCAAAAGCCCCAAAATAGCGAAAATTAACCCCAGAAAGGCAGAAACTCCTGCCACAACACCCAAGCCAAATATTGCCAGAACAATACCAATACCCAATAAAATTGCTCCAATTTTCAAGTAAGGATTCCAATCATGAAAACCTTCTAACTTATTGGCATTTGCAACTTTTTTCTGCACTTTTTTGAGGATAATTTTCTGGACAAAATTAAGTTTTTGAGGCTTGGCAACCGTTTTATTTTCCCTTAAAACTTTTTCTAATTTCACCATTCTTTCTTTATATTTTACTTCCTCAGAAACTTTTTTGGTAGAAACAAAATCTTCAACAGTAGAGGAAGTCAAAACTGGTTCTGATTCTATAAGCAAGGGTTCTTGTGACACTTCAATTGGCTTTATTTCTTTCTGAATATCTGCCTTTCGATAATTTTGAGCTACATTTTGTTGAAAATACCCTTTTTGTCTTGAACAAGATTGTGAAAGGATTACGAATGAAATGATGGATAAAAAGAGTGCTGATTTTTGCATGGATTCAAATAGTTTATGTGCATTTTTGTAACGATAAAATTAAAAGGAAATTATTTTCAAGACATAAAAAATGCCCCCAAACCAAAATTTGCAGGCATTTAAGTAGTGGTTCATGTTTCGATGCGACCGTCACTCGGCTCGATGTCTGGGACTTAACTTACCAATAATTAACACTTTACGATAAGTAAGAATGTTCTTTAAATAGTATTTATCAACTACGCTATTCACTACAGTCTATTCTCTAATCTAAGCTGCCTTCTTCATTTTATGAAAAACAGTCCGCTCAAATTTCTCACGAGCATACGGAAGCGTGATATTAAGATGTTTAATTTCCGTTTGTGAGGGCAATTCAAACATGGCATCCGTAATGATTGATTCACAGATTGAACGCAAACCTCTTGCTCCCAATTTATACTCCATCGCTTGATCTACAATATATTCCAAAGCTGCTTTCTCAAAGGCTAAATCAATGCCTTCCATCTTGAAAAGTTTGTGATATTGCTTCGTGAGAGCATTTTTTGGGTCTGTCAAAATCGTTAAAAGCGTTTCCTTATTCAATGGGTTCAAATACGTTACAACGGGCAAACGACCCAGCAATTCTGGAATCAAACCAAATGATTTTAAGTCCTGCGAAGTCACATAACGCATTAGGTGATTATCATCAAATTCTTCAAAGAAACTATCATCCGAGCTAAACCCAATGGGTTGCGTATTAAGACGTTTCGAGATGTGTCGCTGAATTCCGTTGAATGCTCCTCCGCAAATAAAGAGGATATTTTCAGTATTTATCGGAATCATTTTTTGGTCGGGATGCTTCCGTCCGCCCTGTGGTGGGCAATTCACTACTGACCCTTCCAACAATTTCAAAAGTGCCTGTTGAACTCCCTCGCCCGATACGTCACGGGTGATGGATGGATTATCAGACTTACGAGCAATTTTATCAATTTCATCAATAAAAACGATTCCCATTTCCGCTTTCGCCACATCATAATCAGCCGCTTGGAGCAAACGAGTCAAGATACTTTCAACATCTTCACCCACATAACCCGCCTCCGTTACGACAGTCGCATCGGCAATACAAAATGGCACTTGGAGCATCTTGGCGATGGTTCTTGCCATATACGTTTTGCCCGTTCCCGTTTCGCCAACCATGATAATGTTCGATTTTTCAATCTGAATATCATCATCTTTGGTTTTGGGTTGCATCAATCTTTTGTAGTGATTATAAACCGCAACGCACAAATGACGTTTGGCTTCGTCTTGCCCAATCACGTACTGGTCAATATAAGCCTTCATTTCAATCGGTTTAATTACTTGAAATTTAGGTGCTTTTTTATTTTTATGTTTCTCAGAATGAAGCTCCGTTTGAACAACTTGGTAGGCTTGCGACACGCAATCGCTACAAATATGCCCATCCATGCCTTCCATTAATAAAGGAACTTCTTTTTGAGAACGTCCGCAAAGGACGCAATATGGTTGTTGCTGTTTCATAACATTTGGCTTTTAGTGATTAGCTATCAGCTTTTTTCATCAATTTTAAAGACCACAAAAGTAGTTAATTCTAAACGAAAAATGCTTACCTCTAAGTTTAAAGAAGTAAGCATTTTTTAAAATCAATGATAGAATGAGTAAAGGATAACGGGGTGCGTAACCTGAGTGAATAATGGCAAGACAAAATGTCATTTGCCAAATCAATAACAAAATAATAATCAAACAATTTTGAAAAATATTCACTCATTGAAAAATTAAGCTCTCTTCAAAACCTCATCAATCAAACCATATTCCTTAGCTTCTGAGGCACGCATCCAGTAGTCACGATCTGAATTAGCTTCGATTTCCTCGAAAGATTTTCCAGAATGTTTTGCCAAAATTTCGTATAATTCTTGACGAATTTTAACGATTTCACGGGCTGTAATCTCGATATCACGAGATTGTCCTTGGGCTCCACCAGATGGTTGGTGAATCATAATTCTGGCGTGTTCCAAGGCTGAACGCTTGCCTGCCGTGCCTCCTGCCAATAAAACTGCCCCCATTGAAGCCGCCAAAGATGTACAAATCGTTGAAACATCTGGACGGATATAGTGCATCGTGTCATAGATTCCAAGACCCGCATAAACCGAACCACCAGGCGAATTAATGTACATCATAATGTCTTTTTTGGCATCCGTAGATTCCATAAATAACATTTGAGCCACGATGATATTTGCCATATAATCATCCACAGGAACGCCCATGAAGATAATTCTGTCCATAATCAAACGTGAAAATACATCAATTTGAGCAAAACGCATGGGACGTTCTTCAATGATATACTGAGTCATATCCTCAATAAATGGGCGACTTTGACCACCAATCTGACTACCCATTTGGTTCATGTATTGGTCAACCGTCAAACCGTTCAAACCTCTATCGTGAACGGCATATTTTCTGAATTCTTCCGAACTTAACTCTTTTGGAAACATATTAAATTTTAGATTTATTAATTGTGATATATCTGAATAACTTTTGAAATTGGTAAATAGTTCGATTGTTTTATGTCAGTAATTATCTATGATTTTGTGACTCAATTATAAAAACGTACAATTGTCATAAAATTAGTTAAAATATTTAAAAACCATAAAGTCGAAATCCATTATTAAAGCAAAGAGACTATGAAAAAACTACTGATGATTTTTGTGTTGGAAATGGGGTTATTGGGATGTTCTGGAAAGAAAGATGAGAGTAATAGTGAAGCCAAAGTAATGGATATGACTCCTCCATCATCCCTTTCTGAAAAGGCTCTACCACCAAAACAAGAGCAAGCAAATACTCAAAAAAAATCATCCACACCGCCGATACTCGCTTCAAAGTTAAGGATTTGAAAAAAGCTGAAAATGCAATAAAAGCTCGTTTAAAAGCAATGGGTGGGTATATTTCAAACGAAAATCAAAATCGGCAAAGTGGAAGTTTAGAGAATTCTTGGACGGTAAGAATCCCTGCCGAAAAGTTCGACATCTTTTTAGAAGATGTTGAAAAGGAGTCAGTTTATGTAGATTCAAGAAATGTTACCGTCGAGGATGTCACGGCTAAATACGTGGATAATGAACTCAGAATCAAATCAAAACAAAAGGTTTTGAACGTTATTTGGAGCTTTTGAAACAAGCTAAAAACGTGCAGGAAATCATGGCAGTTGAGGAACAAATCAGAGTAATCAGAGAAGAAATTGAATCAAAGGAAGGGCGACAAAAGTATTTGAATGACCAAGTAAGTTTCTCCACAATAACGGTTAGTTTTTACCAGGAAACCGAAACATCCTCCGCTCCAGCACATCCTTTTTATGTGAAGATTTGGGAGAGTTTCATTGAAGGTTGGCATTCATTTTTTAACATGATTATTGGCTTATTTTACTTGACTCCGTATATTTTATTACTTTTTGGAGTATGTTATTTACTTAGAAAATGGTGGAAGGGGAGGAAGTGATGAGTTGTTAATTTTTAAGTTGTTAAACAACAAAATACGGTTCAAGAATCATTCGGAATATTGAATTATATCTCACAGTTTAACAACTTAAAACTCATCACCTAGCAACTTAAAGGCTTATTCATCCTCCAAAACAACACTCCTATTGGTCGTCATTACTTCCTTCCCTCCTACTTTTGCCGTCATCAAATCTCCTGATTGAAGATTGAAATGTTTGATGTAAAAACCATTTTCTGATCTTACCACAAAAGTATATTCTCCATCTTCCAAGGGTGCAAGGTCGAGATTTATCACGATTTTTGAACTACTGTAAAGCGTTCTTTCATCCAGCATATTTGCTCCATTTCGATTACGCAAATATGCTCTCACACTCTCCTGTGCAGGGTTATTTACTTTAATCTTAAAATTTAGGGAATTTTTTTCTTCTTCCGAAAGCATAACTTTGAAGACATTTTCAGAACTTTTGAGTTCTCTTCGTTTTGGCTCATTCATAGAAATAAATTGAGCATCGGCATCTGTGAAAGTACCGAAAAGAAATGCAGAAACGACTGCACCTCTCAAAATCATGGCGGTTGATTTTATCATGGCTGTTTTTTAATAATGGATTTACTACTTGCTTCTTAAAACTAAAATTAATCTATTTTATTGAATAATTATTTACTTATTACAAACTTAATATCAATTAATCTTGTCCCACTTTTTCAACCTCTAAAATTTCAACTTTTCTATCCAAGTACATTTGCCCATTTCGTGTACCTAATTCCTCAGTTGTAAGAATAAATATTTTTTGATAATTCTCATAATTAGTCTTGAAAGATAAAGTATATATACCATCTTCCAACCGTGCAAAATCTAAGTTCATCGAATAATTGGAACGACGATAAAAAACGTCGTCTTGAAATAATGTTCCTTCCTGATCTTTCAAAGTAACATT
>JAYUIP010000648.1:0-1700 GCA_043765945.1 Arcicella sp. | reverse complement strand
GTTTGATCTTCTAACCGACCTTGAAGGTTACGTCCCAGAAGTTATTTTTACGACTGCCTACGATGAATATGCCATTAAGGCTTTTGAATTCAACGCCCTTGATTATTTGCTAAAACCCATCGAATTGCACCGACTCTCGGAAGCCGTTCAGAAGGTTGAGGAAGAATTTGATCGTCAAAAACAACTGACTGAAACCAATAAAGAAAACACAACGGTTCTTTCAGAAAACGATCAAGTTTTTGTGAAAGATGGTGAGAAGTGTTGGTTTGTAAGATTAGGAAATGTGCGTCTATTTGAATCTATGGGCAATTATGTCCGTTTATACTTCGACGACCAAAAGCCCCTGGTTTTGAAATCTCTGAACGCTTTGGAGGATAGATTAGACGCTAAAATCTTCTTTCGTGCCAATCGTAAGCATATTATTAACTTGAAATATATCCAGAAAATTGAGCCGTGGTTTTCGGGCGGTTTGCAGGTCACGTTAAAAGAAAGTGGTGATAAAATAGAAATCTCACGCCGACAAGCCATTCGATTTAAGGAGTTGTTGAGTTTGTAGGTTTCTAAAAATATTAAAAATGGCTTTGGCAGTTGTCGAAGCCATTTTTAATTCAAACCACAGCAACCTCAAAAATAGTCCGTAATTTTACAGAAAAGAAGATTTAATACATGAAAAAAGTAATAATTTTATTAACGTTTTTTGCTTTGTTGAGTGCTTGTAATGAAGACGTGAAAGACAATCAAACGAATAAATATTTTGATTTAAAGGGTTTAATTGAGAAACAAATTAAGACGCTGAACACGCAGAAACCAATGGTTCAAAAATCAATTGCAATGGCAGATAGTCTTGAAAATCAATCAGTTAAAACCGTTGATTGGACAAGAGAATTAGAATTATTTATTCAAGCTGATTTGAATAAACCCGCTTTTACGCAAAGTTATCGAGTAGATAGTTCTTCAATGGGCGTGAAATATTCGTTGAAAGAAAAAGAAAAATTACCCGTTAAGTATTTGAGCATCAGTAGATTAGGAGAGGATGGAATCAGCATTGAAGCACTGATAAATACTAATAATTATTTGTATGAAACCGAAAGGCTTTTAAAATTATCCATAAAAGACAATGAATTAACTGATTATCAAATAGATGGATTTCAGAAAATTGTTTTTGGTAATAAAAAAGTGTTCAAAATTAATGGAATAATTAAACGATGATTTTGAAGCTTTTTAAGAAAATATTTTTTCTATTTGTTTTACTTTCTTTCAGTTTATACGCCCTTGCTTACGTGGTGGATGCGGGCTTACGCAAATCCCGAAATGTATATTTTGCCAATTGGAATGATTTGTATAATTCCAAGATTAATGCCGACCTTCTCATCATGGGTTCTTCCAGAGCTGAATTCCAAATTTCCCCCAAGATTATTGATTCTGTACTTGTATTAAACTCCTATAACTTAGGGCTTTCCGCTTGGCACTTTGATATGCAATATGCCCGTTTTAGGATGTATTTACAACATAATAAAAAGCCTAAATACATTATTCAAAACGTAGATGTTTACGGATTTTCTAAGCGGCAAGATGTGGCTGATTCCCCGCAATTTTTACCCTATATTCAAGATACTATTCTTCAAAATGTTACACATAATCACAAAGGTGAATTTGATATTTATCAACAAAATATTCCCTTATTCAAATATAAAAACGAG
>JAYUIP010000647.1:0-1702 GCA_043765945.1 Arcicella sp. | reverse complement strand
CGGTAATGTCCAAAAATACCAATTCATCCGCTCCTTGTTCGGCATAAATTGCCCCCAATTCCACGGGGTCACCAGCATCTCGGAGATTAACGAAATTTGTGCCTTTTACGGTTCTGCCATCTTTAATGTCGAGGCAGGGGATTATTCTTTTTGTAAGCATAAGATTATAAATTCATTTCTAAAACAAATCTTCCATAGTTAATGAATTAGAAATTAATCCCGTTGAATATTGATTTTTTTGTAATCCAAATGTGCTGATAATCACCCAATTGGTATGCTTTTTCGTATTTGAAATAGATTGAAAACGCCACTGTTTTTCCCTTAATTTATTCGCTGATTCTTTATTAAGGGTATAGGTTTGATTGTAAAATTTTATTTCAAAAAGATTAATCGTATGGTCATTACGATCAAGAAGCATATCTATTTGTAAACCTTCGTTTTGCTCGTCTCCCTGACTATAAAATGATGATACCGATGAGTAAATCCCAGCAATACTTAATGCTTGTTTGATGCGTTCGATATGTTTTACACAAATACTCTCATAAGCATATCCTGACCACGCTTTGTAAGTTGCAGATTGACTAAGATTTTGCCAAATATTTGTACCTGGCTGACGATTACTTTCCATAAATTGTAAGTAAAATAAGGAATATTCATCCGTTAGTCGGTAAATTTTATCCTTTTTCTTCTTGCCAAAAGGATAAATCTCCGTTACGAATCCTGACCAAATTAATTCTTCAAGTAATTTAGTTAAACCTCCTCCATCATCAAGTTTGCCTGTTTTAGCAATCTCATTACGGGACATCCCTTGCTTCTTTGTTATTAATGTTCGTATCAACGCAAGATGGTTATCCGCATTCGTGAATAAGGAATAATAGAGCCTATTGAATTCATCATAAAGTACACCCGTTTTTGAAAAACATAGCGTATCAATATTTTGAATAACACTTTTTGAGCCATCTACATCTTTAAGATAATGTGGTACGCCCCCTGTAACCATGTAAAGTTGAAGAATTTGGTAGTGGTCGTAAAAAACACCTCGACTTTCTAAAAATATTTTCGTTTCAGCAAGTGTAAAGGGTTCTAAGTGAATGTGTTTGCTTATTCGATTATGTAATCCTCCTTTATCATTCACAACCTTTTGAATCATCCAAGAAGCCGCCGAACCACATATCACAATTACCAAATTTTGACGTGAAGCCCAGCTATTCCAAAAATATCCGAAGGCATCTAAAAAACCTGATTTCTGCCCCGATAGCCAAGGCAATTCATCAAAAAATAGAATTTTTTTATCTTGTAGTGATAAGTTTTGCAAATATTTGCGGAGTAATGAAAAAGCCTCTGTCCAATTTTGGGGTGTATTAATTGGAAAAGGTGAGTTTGAAAATTGTATAAGCTGTTCTATAAAATTTGATAACTGTATTCCAAGTGTCCCATTCTGAGTACCAATCATTTCAAAAACAATCTGTTCTTGATAAACAGAAGTTGTCAAAAATGTTTTTCCAATTCGTCGACGACCTGTTATTGCGATTAATTCAGCTTCGGAAGAACGAAGTGCATTTTCTAATATTTTTATTTCAGGTAATCGTCCAACTATATTTTTTGCCATATTTTTAACGTTATACTTTCCTAAATCCCTGCAATTATAGTACATTTAGAAGAGTATAGCAAAACATACGCTCCTAAATGTCATAAAAATTCA
>JAYUIP010000646.1:0-4989 GCA_043765945.1 Arcicella sp. | reverse complement strand
GATGAACTCTGTGGCACTCTTTCTTTAACTCTGTGGCTCTCTGTGTAACCTCATTCCCAAAATAAAAAACCGAAAACCAATTTCACTTTGGTATAACTAACTTTCTATGTCAACTATGTGGTCAAAAAAACAGCTTCCCGAAAAATTCAGGAGGCTGTCTGCTATTCACCTAACCACTAAAATAGTTTATCTTTAAAAAAGCCTATTCCGAGCGTCGGTCGCCGAGCGTCGGTCGCCGAGCGTCAGTCGCCTCAAAAACCCCTTAAAAAGGTCAATCGAACGTTGGGCGGGCTTTTTTTATTTTTTCTGTTTAAAACTCCGAAACTGCTGTTGAAATTCCGTTTTGCGTCTTCTCGAAATTTCAATTCGCTGTCCCGTTTGCATCGTTACCGAGACATCGCCCGATAATTCCACTTCTTTCAAATAATTAAGGTTAACGAGGTAAGACTTTCTTATTCTTGCAAAATCATTTTGTTGAAACAATTCGCAAAAATCTTTCAACGTTTTGGAAAGTAAAATCTTCTTTCCGTTACTCAAATGCACATACGTATAATTTCCCTCTCCTTCCAACATCATCACATCTTTAATGATGATTGATGTCTTTTTTCTATCGGTATAAATAACTGGTTGAAGGCTATTTGATAAATTAGGGTTCGGGGAAGCATAATTCTGTACTGATGTGTTCATGTTTTAATTAGAGATAAGACGGGTAAGAGTTTGTTCGTTTGAACGATACAAAGTAACAAAATGTACTTTTCTTATTTTAGCGTAGAATTACGGATTTTTTTAGATTAGGTAATTTTACGCTGTGACTTTTTGAGTTCTAACCTGTCACAGTTAGTTAGTCGTAAAAGAGAAAATTATGGTAATCAATTGAAAAGAATGCATTTTAAAAGTTTACAATGATTTATGAATGAGCAAAGTTTGGCGTTATTTAAAAAGGAAATATTACAAAATTTTTATTTTTCCTTACATAATTCACACACTTTGAGAGCATTGATCATGTTATTAGATTAAAATCATCTTGTTCTTAGAAATAAGATAATGCCGATTCCAAAAGGGAGTATAAAGCCAGAAATTACCAACAAAGTCCACATCATGAAAATTAGTTTATCTTTTAAATTCGCTTTGATTTCTACTTTATTAAGCCCAAACTTATGTCTCAATTCTTCAATGTTTCCTTGAAATATTTTCTCTTTCCCAATTCCCAATAATTGCGGATTCAATGAATTTCTACCTCTAATAAATGCTTCATAAGTTGATTTTGGAAAGCACAATAAACCAATGCCAAAAGCTGAAATATCTAAAATCCAAGCAATAATAATATTTCCCCAACCACCCGAACTCAAAGTCCAACCTGCAACCGAAGTTTCTCCTTTCCAAGAAGTATCGTATCCCAGCAAAATATGCAAAATATCATGCTTCCAAACATTAGATTTGCGTTGTTCAAAATTGGGCATCGGTAATGAAAAATATTTAAATTTTAACCACCCCCAATTTTCTTTTATTCCGCCATCTTCGCCAAAATTATTGTCATTATAAAATACTTGCAGTGATTGTTTTAGTGTTTTTCCATGATTTTGTTGTTTTTTATTTAAAGTTATCCTTTAAAATGATACGGCAAACTAAGTGATATTTCTTCTACTTTTTTGAGTATGAATACTTGGAAAAATACAATGAAAATAGAACAAGAATTCTAATATCAAGAAATTATATCTCTATATTAAATTAATTTGGACAAAATCTAACACTTATTGATTTGGTATTTTATCAAAACTTAATGCTTATTGATTTGTATTTTTATTAAAACTTAATTCAGACAAATTATTATGTACCTTTTTTTAAAGGAGAAAAGAAGTAGTTGGGGGTTCGTTTATCACTTGAAAATTTCTCAGAACTTCCCCAAATCAAAATTTACCCGCTTTATGCCGTTCGGAATATGCCTATGGAAACTTTTTTATAAGTTGATTTGTGGGTAATTTTACAGGATAATCGCAATTAATAAAATGATACTTTCAGAACAAGAACTACTTCGCCGACAAAAACGGGAAGATTTGATGAAAATGGGCATCGACCCCTATCCTGCCGAAATGTTTGACGTAAATGTAACGGCTGAGGACATCCTTAAGAACTATGAGAATAATAAATTAGACTATAAATCCATTTCAATTGCAGGACGTTTGATGTCTTTCCGAATTATGGGAAGCGCTTCTTTTGCCGAATTACAAGATTCCACGGGACGTATTCAAGTGTATTTTAGACGTGATGATTTATGTCCAGGCGAAGACAAAACGCTTTACAATACTGTCTTCAAAAAACTGTTGGATATTGGTGATATTATTGGCGTAAAAGGATTTGTTTTCACCACACAAACGGGCGAAATCTCTATCCACGTGACGGAATTCAAGATTTTGAATAAATCTTTAAAACCACTTCCTGTCGTAAAAAGAGACGATGATGGCAATATTTATGATGGATTCACCGACCCAGAGATGCGTTATCGTCAGCGATATGTTGATTTGATTGTTAATCCAGAAGTAAAAGATATTTTTATTAAACGTGCCAGAATCGTAACCACGATGCGAACCATGTTTGATTCCAAAGGTTGGTTGGAAGTTGAAACGCCCATTCTGCAATCCATTCACGGTGGAGCATCTGCCCGTCCATTCAAGACGCATCACAATACATTGGATATGCCTTTATTCATGCGTATTGCTAATGAATTGTACTTAAAGAGACTCATTGTTGGAGGATTTGATGGCGTTTATGAGTTCGGTAAAATGTTCAGAAATGAAGGCATGGACAGAACCCATAACCCAGAGTTTACCTCTTTGGAATTCTACGTAGCCTACAAAGATTACAATTGGATGATGACCTTTACCGAAGAAATCTTTGAAAAAGTTGCCCTTGCAACCAATGGAAAAACAAAAATTAAAGTTGGTGAAAATGAAATTGAATTTGGTGGAGAATTTACTAAATTAAGCATCGCAGGAGCCATCGAAAAATATACGGGCGTGAACGTGGAAGGCATGGACGAAGAAACGCTTCGTGGACATTGCAAATTGTGGGGAATCGAAGTGGATGCCACAATGGGAACTGGTAAATTAATTGATGAAATTTTTGGGGAGAAAGTAGAAGCAAACCTTATTCAGCCGACTTTTATTATTGATTATCCAGTTGAAATGTCACCCTTGACGAAGAAACATCGGAGCAAATTAGGTTTAGTAGAACGTTTTGAATTATTTGTCAACGGAAAAGAAATTGCCAATGCCTATTCAGAATTAAACGACCCAATCGACCAACGAGAGCGTTTTGAAGACCAAATAAAATTGGCAGAACGTGGCGACGATGAAGCCATGGCGATGGACGAAGATTTCTTGCGTTCGTTGGAATACGGAATGCCCCCAACGGCAGGAATCGGGATTGGAATTGACCGCCTGACGATGTTGATGACCAATCAGACTTCTATTCAGGAGGTACTTTTCTTCCCGCAAATGCGTCCAGAAAAGAAATCAGAAATGGCAACCGATGCAGATTATGAAGCCTTGGGCGTGCCAACGGCATGGATTCCAGTATTGCAAAAAATGGGCTTTATGACCATTCCAGCCTTGAAAGAAGCTAATCCAAACAAAGTTTTTAATGATTTGGGCGGGATGAGAAAGAAGTTAAAATTAGATATTTCGATACCTACGAAAGATGAGGTTTTGAAGTGGTTTGAGTAGATTTCGTGAATAGATATTGAGGAATATATTTCTTTGATACCTATTTTTTTGAGTAGTAAAAGTGTTAAATTTGTTTTTAAAAATTAAGATTATGAACACAACAAGCAATAATTTAGCATTAGAATTTGCCCGTCAATTAGACGCAAATAAGCAAAAACACAAAAAGATTTTACAAGAAAAAATGCAGTCTGAAGAATATTTAATGATTATTGAAAGACTTAAATCCAGACAGCGTGCAGCAACCGTATGAATTTGAATTAGTGAATGAACAAACTAACGAATATGTTTTTCTAACGGATTCTGGTCTTTCCTATGATGTTGCTTTTATAAAAACTGAAACTTATTTTCAGTCCACTGAATTATTTATCAATCGTGCTTTTGAATTAATAATTCAACCAAGTAAGAATCAGGTTGTTCGTCCTTTAAAAGATAGTCGAATACCCATTACTGTTGCTTTTATATTTGAAGATTTCTTTAAAAATCATGAAAAAATTGTTGTTTTTTCATGTGATACAACTGATTCAAAACAAGCTGCAAGGCATCGAAAATTTAATGATTGGTTTGTTAGATTTAATGATGAAACATTTTTAAAATTGGATGGAATTATTGAAGACGTTGGTAATGATACCAAATATTTTATGTCAATGATTTTGAAAAGTCTAATCCATACAAAGACGATATAACACAAGCATTTTTATCTCTTGTTAGTGATTTGCAATCGGTAGATAAGTAAAATAAAAAGCCCAACCAAGTTAATGGAAGGGCTTTTTTGTTTTATTCAAGACAACCAAGTTACAAAACCCCACCCCAAAAGTATATTACCACAAAAACAATTTAACAAAACAACCATCATGAAAAAATTACCTTTCTTCTTCTTGCTATTAATGGCAGTACAATGCTCTTTCGGACAAAATTATCAATCATGTTTAGTGCAAAGTCGAAATGGCAGTGGGGTCACCGTTCCCTTTGATGTCAATAAAAAATTGGCAGCTTTAAGCATGAATGAACGAAATTTACAAAATAATACACTCTATCAAATCATTGGTAAGCAAGCAACTTTTTATATTTTTAAAGGTATTTCACGCAATGCAAATTTACTCAATAATATCAACTGGTCGCAACCACAAAGTCAACCTGACCCAAACGACATTTATGTAAGTGAAAATCAATATGGAGTAGTGGTTTTAAGGCGGGGAGATTTTGAATTTAAGTCGTATAATAACAATAATCAATACTCAATCACAAGGTTAATTGCAACCTTAGACAC
>JAYUIP010000645.1:0-1706 GCA_043765945.1 Arcicella sp. | reverse complement strand
TAAATTGTTTTGTGCGTTTCTTAAAAACTTCAATAAAATCTTCCTTTTCCATGAGTGGTCAATGATTGAATGATAGATTGAGTGAATATTTTTCAATGAGAGAACAACTTTCAATGAATGAATGATATAATGATAGATTGAGTGAACATTTTTCGGAAATAAAGCTGATGAATAACTCGTGGATAATATTATATCATTCACTCATTCTATCATTGTTATTATATCATTCACTCATTAATAAGCGATAAGCGTTCCATCAACCAAGTCCTGATATCCTTGCGTAATCACCATTTCGCCAGCCGTTAAACCTTCTAAAATTTCAACATTCCCGTTATACGAAATACCTGTTTTCACTATTCTTGACTTTGCCACCTTCTTTCCATTTTCCACAACGGCAACATAAACCAAATCGCCACCTTCCGTTTTTTGAACCACATTCTGGCTGACTACCAATGAGTTACTCGTTGACAAATCATTAATGTTAATAATGGCAACTTGATTTGGTTTCAACGTCCCTCCCAAATTTGGAATATTTGCTTCAATGCCAAACGTTCTTGAAGCGGGGTCAATCAAGGCATTCACTAAGGAGATTCTGGTCGTAAATTCTTTGTTAATGTCTGGAAATTTAACCGTAATAGCATCGCCCTTTTTTACTGAACCAACGTAAGTATCACCCACTTTTGCTACCACTTTCAAATCACTTACATTCACAATTTGAGCCATCGGAACTCCTGGCATTCCCATCTCACCCGATTTTTGCATCACTTTTTCAACCGTTCCCGAGATTGGAGCGTAAACTTTGCTCATTCCCAATTGCGTATTCATCGTTCCAATGCGTTTCTCCAAAGACTCTTTGTTGGCTTTTGCTTGCAAATATTGAACTTCAGTTCCAATTTGCTGATCCCAAAGCGTTTTTTGCTTATTAAAAAGAGTAGTTGCCAAATCTAATTGCGTTTTGATTTCCGTCAATGATTCTTTCATGACTGAATTATCAATCGTGGCGACTAACTGTCCTTTCTTAATCATTTGTCCTTCCGTCAAAAATAAACCCGTGATTGCTCCACCCATTTGTGGCGTAACCATCACGATATTTTTTGAAGTCACCACGCCCTGTGCTTCCACAAAATGCTTAAAATTTTGTGGTTCAATGGCACTAACGGTTACGTTTATAGGTGTTGCTTCCACTTTTTTGCCAGCACCCAACTCTTTTTCAAGGGTTTTAATTTTGGTTTCGATTTCTTTTTGCTGAGATTTCAAATCGGCTAATTCGGTTTTTTTATCAGGCTTACTGCACGATAATAATAGGAAGAAAACGCCCCCTAACCCCCAGAGGGGGAATTTTAGACCTATGCTTTTGTTGTATGATGCTATCATGTTGGTTTTATATTTAAAATTGTAAATTATTAAAAAATACCCCTTCCATATTGAACTAACAATTCCCCCTCTGGGGGTTAGGGGGCTTTGGCTTCTACTCAACATACAACTTCCCCAACGCCTTATCCAAGTCAACTTTGGCAATTAAAGCATTATAGAAAGTGGTGAAATAATTGGTTTGAGCTTCTTTGTACGATATTTCAGCCGTAATAACCTCTAAATTTGAGCCAACTCCTTCTTTATATTTTATCTTAGAAACTCTTACAATTTCCTGTGCTAAATCCATATTTGATTTTTGTTCTTGCAACGTTTCATAGGCATTTTTCAAGGTA
>JAYUIP010000644.1:0-4998 GCA_043765945.1 Arcicella sp. | reverse complement strand
CAAAATAGCCTTGAATAATAGTGAATGAGAAAAGATAAAGAAATATTTTCAAGAAGTGACATAATCAAGAGCGAATGAATACCAAATAAAGCAAAGCAAAGAAGAATCGGTAAAAGTCAATGCCATCTTAGGCGACCCAAAACCCTTGAAAGCCTTGGCAGAAGATTTTGTAAAACACTACGAAAATAGAATTTCAGAAGGGGCAACCGTAAAAGGGAAAGCCTTTTTTGTGTGTAGTAGTAGAGAAATTGCGTATGATTTTTATGAAAATATAATCGAATTAAGACCTGAATAGAATGAGATAAAAGTAGCGGATGATAATATAGAAACTTCGGAAGAAGAGCAAAAGAAAATCAAACCGATGGAAATAATCAAAATGGTGATGACCAGAGGAAAAGATGATGGTGAAACATTTTATATACTTTTAGGCACAAAAGAATATCGTAGAACATTAGATGCTGAATTCAAGAACTCCGCCCCTAATTTTAAGATTACCATTGTGGTAAATATGTGGCTCACGAGCTTTGATATGCCTTTTCGGCATAATTTTATTGCTTGACTAATTCGGATACCCACCTGTCGAGCGAGACGAAGTGTATTCAGAATTTTGAACAAGCCGAGAACTTCAAAAAGAATCAAGGGTAAATTTTTAAAATAATTCTATGTCTTTAATACCAAATTGTTTAGCTTTTGCTACAATTCTATCTTACGATTAAATTGCTTACAAATTCTCCTAAACTATTATGTTCAATGTCCAGTAAAGGTTTTGAGATATTTCTTTCCAATATTGCCAAAGAGCGTAATAATCAAAAAGCATCTGATTTAGTAATAGAGCAATTGTTGAATTATGTATAGAATTTTGATATTTCATTAAAGCTCATTCCAATAAAAATTATCAATAGAAGTTTAGAAATAGAAAAAGTGGGTGTATTGACTACTTTTGTTCGGATGCATACGTCCGTATATATCCGAACAATTTAGTATCTTTATGGATAATTTAAACACAAAATGAACAAAGCCATTGCATATTATCGTGTTTCAACCGACCGTCAGGGAAAAAGTGGTTTAGGTTTGGAAGCCCAAAACGAAACCGTCAAACAATTCGTCACTTTTAAACAATGGGAATTGGTTGGAGAATTTACTGAAATTGAAAGTGGTAAGAAAAATAATCGTCCGCAGTTGCAAGAGGCTCTAAAACAATGTCTGAAACAAAAGGCAGTTTTAGTAATTGCTAAACTTGACCGCTTGGGCAGAAACGTAGCTTTTATTTCAAGTCTGATGGAAAGTAAAGTTGAATTTGTGGCAGTTGATAATCCCCACGCCAACCGTTTGATGTTACATTTATTGGCAGCCTTTGCTGAACATGAGCGTGAGCAAATAAGTACACGAACGAAAGAGGCTTTAAAAGTTGCCAAGAACCGAGGCATTATTTTGGGAAAATACGGTAGAAATGTATTATCACAACAAAACATGAAGTTAGCCGATGATTTCGCAGAAACGATGATACCCATAATTTCTGAGTTAAGATCTAACGGGTTTATTACTTTGAGGGCTTTGCGAGATGAGCTAAATAATCGTTCAATTTCCTCTTTTCGGAAGGATTGTCAGTGGCATTTAGATACAGTTTTTAATATTACGAAAAGAATAGATACCTTGAAATGTGAATAATTATAAAATTTTAATGGATTTTCAGGGCTTTAAACTGCATAATATTCAATGAAAAAATAAATATTTGATTCTCAGGGCTTTTAATTTCTTTAAAAATTGAGAAATTTTACTTGTTGATTTTGTAAGTAACTGTTTTTAAGATGGTTATAAATTTTTATCATAAATATATGGTTAGAGTAAAGCGTTTCTATATTTAATTAGGAAAATTATATTTTTCCTGTTTTGGGTATTATATTACCATTTTTAGTACATTTAGGTATTATTTAAACATATACAAAATATGATAACCCAAGAGCTTGCCCTAAAATTTCTCAGACATAATCCTTCCCTTTTGATTAGTTCCTTAGAAAAAGAAGCTGGAATTCCCCGCCAAACTTTAACCAGAGCTTTGAATGAAAACAGGACAATTTCTCCAAAAAATTTAGAACTACTCCTTCCCATCTTATCAAAATATGGTTATTCCCCAACGCTTTATCAAAACGCAAGGGTAATTTCAGTAGTCAATCATAAAGGCGGAGTCGGTAAAACAACTACAACGGCATCACTCGGGGAAGCTCTTGCCAAAAGAGGATTTAAGGTTTTATTAATAGATTTGGATCCCCAAGGAAATTTAAGCCAGATTTTGGGAGTAGATTCCCCAGAAATACAAGTATCTGATTCTTTGATAGATAACAAAGAATTTCCAGTCATTAATATAGAAGGAAATTTAGATTTATCACCATCTGATATTGAATTAGCTAATGTTGAGATGCGCTTCCATGAATTAACGGGTGGAGAATTTCGGCTTAAAAACCGCATTGCTCATCTGTTAGCAAAGTATGATTACATTATTATCGACTGTCCTCCGTCGCTTAATAAACTTACATTATCTGCAATGGCAGCTTCAACGAGTTGTATCATTCCG
The DNA here is from genome assembly GCA_043765945.1 of Arcicella sp. Lineage (GTDB taxonomy): Bacteria > Bacteroidota > Bacteroidia > Cytophagales > Spirosomataceae > Arcicella. The sequence continues at coordinate 2,426 of JAYUIP010000644.1, read as the reverse complement.
TTACTCCCCGAGATGTCCGCAGTGAAAGGATTGAATTCAATCTGGGGCAAAATCATGGAAATACGGAGAGATTTAAACGCAGCCTTACAAATTGATGGCGTTGTTTTCACGATGGTGAAAAAAAATACCGTCCACGATGGAATCAAGGTATATGTGAAAGACGAAATCAAGAACATAAAAATTTTTGATGCGGAGATTAGGCATTTGATTGATTTTCAGAAATCTCAAATAGCTCAAAATTCTATTTCCAAATTCTCGCAAGACTCCGAAGCAGCAAAATGTTACTCAGAATTTTGTGACGAATACATTACTTACCTTCAAATTGTAAAATAAAACCATGAAAACGGACATCAGAAACATTCTCGCTACCAAAACAAAGCAAGCACTTTCCAGCAATATTTTGAATGCCAGTAATATTCGCCAAAATATTATCATTTTAAACGAACTTAAAAGTTTCATTCCACCCCTTTCAACGGATGAATATGCCCAATTGGAATCAAACATTTTGCAACATGGTTGTCAAACTCCCATTCAAGTGTGGCAAACTTCAAAGAAAAATTTGGGTTTAGCTTTTGAAAAAGAAGACGATTTGGCTTACATATTGGTTGATGGACACAACCGTTATGAAATTTGCACGAAACATAATCTCCCTTTTGAAGTCTATGTTCTATCGTTTGAATCTCAGAAAGATGCCAAAGATTACATGATTAATTTGCAATTAGGAAGGCGAAATTTAAGTCAAAATCAAATTTCTTATTTTAGAGGACTTCGTTATAACAATGAAAAAGCGGATAAATCAGCTAATTTATTGATAAATTCCTCGAAGGGTCATTTTGACCCTTCGGGAAACGAAGCACAAAAAACTGATAAATCGGAAACAAAATCCCCGAAGGGTCAAAATGACCCTTCGGTAAAAACAACGGCGGAAAGGCTTGCAAAAGAGTATAATGTTAGTCCTAAAACGATAAAAAGGGATGCTGAATTTGCCGAGGGATTAGAAAAAATTGCCCCAGAATTAAGAAATAACATTCTGGATGGAAAAATAAAAATTGACAAAGGAGCTATTCAAAAACTATCAAAAAGTCAGATAAAAAAGCCCATTAAATCAGTTCAAGAATTACAAAAAATTAACGAAAAACCTTTCTTAGCGAGTCCAAACAAAGAAATTAAACTGTCTGATAGAGTACGAGAAAGCGTAAAAAATGCAAATGATTTTGATTTGACGGTAACCATTAGAGGTAGTTTTATTGTAAAAAATAATCTACAATCTGTGTGGCGAGAACTCAGGGGATTATCGGATGATGTAGTAATTGATGATTTATACACAGATACGATTTCTATCTATCAAGCTCCAATCTTAGGAATTATTGACAGGTTATAATCGCTAATCTTGGAGAGAAGAAAGAGTGAAATTTTATATTTCTCACTCTTCCTTTTTAACGAGATTTAAACAAGCCAAGATGGCGTGCTTTTTCTCAAAGAAAATTGCTCTTCGCATTAATCTTAATATGTTTTTTATCAACCGTTTCAAGGATTGTGTGAGCAAAAATTTGATGTGTATTTATCCAATTTCATATACTTACAAGAAGTTTTTCCTGATAATACTTTTAAAATGATTAAAAATCTCCCCAAAATTTCTTTCTGTATTACGTGTATGAATCGGCTGGAACATCTTAAAAGGACGCTTCCAATCAACATTTCTCACGCCTTAACCGACTCAAAAAATATCGAATTTATTTTGTTAGATTATAATTCAACCGACGAACTTGAACTTTGGATTAAAGAAAAAGACACACAAAATACTGATAATCAGACACTTAAATATTTCAAAACCTCACAGCCACAAGCCTATCATCGTGGTCATTCTCGAAATATGGTTTTTCGTTTGGCTTCGGGAGATATTTTGGTAAATCTTGATGCTGATAATTTTATTGGTAAAGGCTTCGTGGAATTTATACTTAAAAATATGGTTCAATCTTCTTTTTTGGCAGTTGATGAAACCATTAGCGGAACGAATTTTAAAGATGCTTTGGGGCGGGTTTGTGTGTGGCGAGAAGATTTTGAAAAAATCAGAGGATACGATGAAAGAATGGCAGGTTATGGTTTTGAAGACCTTGATTTCAAAACTCGACTCGAACAGATTGGTCTAAAATTAAAACCCATCACAAATAGTCGTTTTTTGAAAAGTATTAAACACGATAATAGCCTCAGAATTGAAAACGAAGGCATTTCCAAAAATCTGCATTGTGTAGCGGTGGAACATTTGGAGCCATTTAAAAGTATTATTTACGTGTTTTACAAAGATAATTCTTATGAAAAAGCAATGATTGTGGATAATATTTTTAGAGGTTATTGTTCGGAAAAACTTGAAATTATCAATGAGCTTCATCAGTTGGTTTTAGTCGAGTATATAATAGGAAAGTGGA
>JAYUIP010000643.1:0-1712 GCA_043765945.1 Arcicella sp. | reverse complement strand
CCGCAAAATCCGAACAGGCACACCCGAAAAAGCCGAATTTCCCGTCAGTTCATCAATCAATAAATTATCCGTCAAATCGTTCAAACTTACCCCTGCATGAGCGGTGGCAACGTCCAACTGCACACCCTTCCGAGCGTGTCCAAAACCGTGTGGAATGCTGACTACATTTGGCATAATTTCATCCGTAATTTCGACGGTGATTTCCACTTTTCCAACCCGTGACTCAATTTGTACTTTTTCCAGATTGACAATACCACGATTTGCTGCGGTTTCGGGGTGAATCATGAGCGTACAACGGTTACGTCCTTTCACTAATCTTTCTGAATTATGCATCCATGAATTGTTGCTTCTGAGGTGTCTTCTACCGATTAATTGCAAGTCAAATTCAACATTTTTTTCCTCTTTCAGTAATTTATGAAAATTTAATGCTACTCTCTCTAAATCATTCAAAAGTAAGGTTGGAATTACGTTAATCATCTGATTATCAGTCAGTAGCTTCTCATTCAAACAAGGTTGTAAAGCCCCCAAATCTTCCCCATGCGGATTGTCTTTTAGTTTTTGAAGGGTCAATCCATCTTTTCCGTAAGGTCCATACTGCATTGCCATTGCCAATTTCTCTTCTGGATTTTTAGGTGCTGGAATTTCTGCTCCTTCTTGCGAAATTAAACGATTTTTTATTTCCTCAAAAATCTCCCAATCGTGACGTTGATTATGGTCTTTTTCAAATAATGGCTCTGAATATTTTGCGGCATTTCTGACCGATAAATTATAGAAAGCTAAGTCGTAATGAGCCACTTCTAAACCCGTTGTTGGGGGCAAAATAATATTGGCATGGCGAGTGGTTTCATTGATAAAAATATCGACGGAAACCATATAATCAAGTCCCTCCAAAGCGGTATCTAATTGCGTTCCATTTGAGGTACTCAAAACAGGATTTCCACAGACAGTAAAAAGTGCTTTTATGCCCCCATCTAAAATATCCTCGCCCATGGCAGAAACTGGCAATTCACCGTCAAATTCAGGCAATTTTCTGACGGCTGATTGGTAACGGTTAAAATATTTTTCACCCCTTTTTGCCCGTCCCCAAAGGTCGAAAGCGGGTTGTGTAAACATGGCTCCACCCTCTGAATCCATATTACCCGTGAAGATATTTATACAATTTATCAACCACTGACAAACGCCCCCGAATGCTTGTACACTCACCCCCATTCGTCCATAAACCACCGCACTTTTAGCGGTCAGGATGTCTTTTACAAGGTTTTTGATTGTTTCTACGGGTATTCCTGTGATACTTGAAACGGCTTCGGGTGTGTAGGTTTGGATGGCGGATTTGAGGTAAGTAGCCTCACCCCCCAACCCCTTTTCCCGTGGAGAGGGGGAGTATTCATCCGATTGAGACGCATTTCTCTCTGACGGAATAAAATTTGCTGTGTGTAGGTTTGCTCCACTCTCCACGGGAGAGGGGCTGAGGGTGAGGTAAACGTCTAACACTTCATTCAAAATTGCTAACAATAGATATACGTCAGTGGCGGGTTTTATGAAAATATGTTGGTCAGCAATTTTGGCAGTTTCGGTTTTTCTGGGGTCAATTACTATAAACTTTCCCCCTCTTCTCTGAATGGCTTTCAAACGATTTGCTACATCGGGAACAGTCATCATGGAACCGTTAGAAGCTAATGGATTGCCGCCCATAATCAACATGAAATCAGTAC
>JAYUIP010000642.1:0-5012 GCA_043765945.1 Arcicella sp. | reverse complement strand
AAATGCAATCTGCACCCTCAAAAGAGGAGGCTCAATTAATTGCGTATGAACTACACGCTTTCTTGAAAACACTTTCACAAGAAGAACAAACAGCGTTCAAGGAAGACGTAAAAGCGAGAGTAAAATCTAAATTGAATGTTATCGAAAAACTATTTGATACTTTTGAGGCTGTTCAACAACACCGTTTGAATTTTGCATAAATTAAAGGAAAGTGAATAAAACAGGTATCTTTAATCTTGCATAAATAGAAATTCCCTTTGAAAAACATCGCCATCTTCGCTTCTGGCTCTGGCTCAAATGCCGAAAGAATTGTTGAGTATTTTACTGATTCTAAACAAGTTAACGTAAAATTATTCCTCTGTAATAATCCCAAAGCAGGCATTATTCAACGTGCTGAAAGATTACAAATCCCCTTAATGATGTTCGATAGACCGATGTTTAAATCGGGCGTAGTTGTGAAAATTCTCCAAGAAAATCAGATTAATTGGGTAATCTTAGCAGGTTTTTTGTGGCTCGTTCCTAAGAATATGGTCGAGGCTTTTCCAAACAGAATTATTAATATTCATCCTGCATTACTCCCGAAATTTGGTGGAAAAGGAATGTACGGGCATTTTGTGCATGAGGCCGTGGTGGAAAATAAAGAAACGGAATCAGGCATCACTATCCATTTTGTGAATGAGCATTATGACGAAGGTGGGGTTATTTTTCAAGCTTCATTTCCTGTTTTACCAACAGATTCGCCTGAAGATGTGGCTCGTAAAGTACAGATTTTGGAACACAAACACTTTCCAAAAGTGATTGAGCGGGTAATCCTTGCAACCACATAGATAGGATAGATTACATAGAAAAAAGAGTATGAAAAAATTGCCAAATCTTTGAGATTTGGCAATTTTAAAATCATTCAAATTCTACATTTTCATACACATCATCTAATGGCAGAATAGTCTCAAAAAACGAAAGGTTGATGTCATCAGAAAGATTTGTACAAAATTCAAATTCCCACTTTTTACCCACTCTACAGTACATTTCTATTAAAAGTTACTAATACCTCACAAAAAAAGCACAAACCCCAAAGAGTCTGTGCTTTTTAAATAGTCTGTTCAAACAAACTACAATACCGCTTCTGCCAACACAAGAACTTTGTTGTTCAATACTTCAACAACGCCACCATCAATGGTAAATTCTTGCTTGTCAGCCTTCAAAGTGCCTTTTCCCAAGGTCGAAACAAGGGCAGCGTGGTCTTTCAATACTTGGAAAGAACCGTCTGTACCAGGCAAAGTAACTACTTCTACTTCACCAGAGAACACTTTTTTATCGGGAGTGATGATTTCTAAATTCATTTTTTTTGAAATTTATGAGTGTATGAGTTGAAAGTTTATGAGTTGGATGACTCATAAACTCATAATCTCATAAACTTTATTTTCCTGCCTCTGCAATTAATTTTTCACCTTTTGCAGCGGCATCTTCAATGCTCCCTACTAAGTTGAAAGCTGCTTCTGGCAAGTGGTCATATTTTCCATCAATGATTTCGTTGAAACCTTTGATTGTATCTTCGATAGGTACTAATACGCCTTTCAAACCTGTAAATTGTTCTGCCACAAAGAATGGTTGTGATAAGAAACGTTGTACACGTCTTGCACGAGATACTGCCAATTTATCGTCTTCTGAAAGTTCGTCCAAACCTAAAATAGCAATAATATCTTGTAATTCTTTGTAACGTTGTAAAATCTCTTTCACCCGTTGAGCCGTGTTGTAATGAACATCACCCAAAATTTCAGCAGAAAGAATACGAGACGTAGAATCCAATGGATCCACGGCTGGATAAATTCCTAATTCAGCAATTTTACGAGAAAGTACCGTAGTAGCATCTAAGTGGGTAAATGTTGTAGCAGGAGCAGGGTCAGTTAAATCATCGGCAGGTACATAAACCGCTTGTACCGATGTAATTGAACCTCTTTTTGTGGAAGTAATACGCTCTTGCATCGCTCCCATTTCAGTTGCCAAGGTTGGTTGGTAACCCACGGCTGATGGCATACGTCCCAAAAGGGCAGATACCTCAGAACCCGCCTGCGTGAAACGGAAGATATTATCGATAAAGAAAAGAATATCACGTCCTTGGTCTTCGCCTTCTGCATCACGGAAATATTCAGCAACCGTCAAACCCGAAAGGGCAACTCTTGCACGAGCTCCAGGAGGCTCATTCATTTGACCGAATACTAAGGTTGCTTGTGAACCTAAAAGGGCAGTTTCATCAACTTTGCTCAAATCCCACTCACCATTTTCCATGGCGTGTTTGAAATCTTCACCGTAACGAATTACGTTTGATTCAATCATTTCACGCAACAAATCGTTACCCTCACGAGTACGTTCACCCACACCAGCAAATACCGAAAGACCTTCATAAGCCTTTGCAATGTTGTTGATAAGCTCCATGATAAGTACGGTTTTACCAACACCAGCACCACCAAACAAACCGATTTTACCACCTTTTACATAAGGGGCAAGCAAGTCAATTACTTTAATACCTGTGAAAAGCACTTCCGTTGAAGTAGCCAATTCGTCATATTTTGGAGCAAGACGGTGAATTGGTAAGGCTTTCAAAGATTTAGGCTGAGGAATACCGTCAATTGCCTCACCAACTACGTTGAAAAGACGACCCTTAATACTTTCACCAGATGGCATTGACATGGGTTGCCCTCTATCAATTACTTCCTGACCTCTTTGAAGTCCTTCCGTTCCTTCCATCGCAATGGTTCTCACTCGGTCTTCCCCTAAATGTTGTTGTACTTCAAGAACTACTAACGTGCCGTTGGCTTTTGTAACCTCCAAGGCATTCAAAATTGCGGGAAGGTGAGAGTCTTTGCCCTCGAAACTTACGTCCACAACCGGTCCGATTACTTGCGTAACTTTCCCTTTATTGACTGCATTTGCCATTTTGTATTGTGATTTTGTTTTTCTGAATTAATCCTTAAATGTGTGTTTGGGTTGGATAAAATAGTGATTTCACAAACACAAAGACTGAATATTGAGATTCGGTTTACATTTAGGGTGCAAAATTACTTGGTAAATTTCAGATTAACAATTCTGTTTTTGGATTTTTATTATATTTTTTGGGGAAAAGGGGGTGATTTGTTGGATTGGTCTAAGTTTAGGGAAAATAAAAACCTACTTGGATTTTTGAGTAGGTTTTAATGTTTTTGGGATAATGGGACTTTACGAAATTGTCATTTCATTATCCATCAAAGATACTTTGAAGTTTACTTTTGCTCTTAAAGCTGTGAAAACCTTTAAGAAGGTTGGAATGCTAACATTACCAGCATTTTTCTCAATTCTTGAAATGTCTAATTTTTGTACGCCCATTGATTCTGCAAATTCTCTCTGAGTAAGATTGCGTTCTTTTCGTGCGACTTTAATCATATCTCCTAATAAACCAAACTTTAATTCAAGCTCAAATTCATCTCTTCTGGGTGTTCCAATTACGCCCATGACTTGGTCTTTTACTTCATCAAATGTGTATGTTTTCATGTTCGTTTAATTTTCCAAAATGTACAAGCAATTAATCCTCCAAAAAATATCCAAACCCAAACATAATCTTTAAAAATCATATCAAAATTTTCTTTAAAGGTAGTTGTTGGTTCTGGATAATAAAAAGACAAACAACTCCCTAAATTACCATCGAAAAACTCCTTTGAAGGCTTAGGGAAATATAGACTAATCATACATTTCGTATCATTTGGAATGATTGCATATCTTCTTTGATTTTCTATTTGCAGGGTATCTAACAGTGCCACAATTTGTTGAAGTTTAGTTGTCTCTTTCCAGTAAACGGTCAAAACATGGTTGGTTTCATATTTCTGTTTATATTCACGAATAATTGGACTTATTTTCTGCAAAGAATCAATTGAAATAGTAATTTGAGGACTATCTTTTAATACTTCAACCACATTCAAATCAAACCCCATGATATACTTATCATTTTGAGATAAATTAGGCATATTAATTTGAATCAGTCGTAAATCTTTTCTCGTTATTTCTTTATTAATAGCCCTATTTCCTAAAAGAAAAATTCCAATTAGACTAATGATGCCTGTTTGATACCATGATATTTTTCTTAATTTCACAACTTAAATATTTTAACTATGAATTTAGTTTAATTATTTGAGAAATAAAAATTTACTACAAAACCCGATACAATAACTCCTGTTCCGATAATAGGTCATGAAAAGAAAACGACAAATACTGATTTTGCTTAACCACTTGAAAAATGCACTGCGTAATTAATTCTCCATTACGGTTCATCTGCATATCATTATGAGCGTCACCCGTGCCTCCGTGTAGGTGGAAATCTATTACTTGTTCACGAGTAAAATTAGGATTTTGCTGTCTGAAATCATTGAACCAATGTTCTCTTTCGGTTCTGATTTCTTTCGGATACAAGGTTGCCGAAGACCAAATGTGGGCTTCTTCGGGATTTTTGGAAGTGTAACTAAGGGTTGAACCGTCCCATCTGAATTCACAGATTTTTAGGTCATTTTTATGATGGATTATTACCAACGTAAAATTTTCAATATTTTCAAAAGAATAGTTTCCGATAAAATTATCAACGGTATCAAACTTGAAAAAATCTAATATAATTTGTCCTCTACTTTGCCGATATGGTGGGTTGTGAACATGATTTTCTGAGGCTCCGTTCAATAGACAAACTGTAAAATCATCGGAGGTAGCAATCCACGTTCCACCCGCTTTGGCATCTTTTGGAAAGTAAATTTGTTTGCCATTGATGTTATATTTTTTAGGTGGAATTGCTTTTGGACGAGCAATGGCTTCGTCTCTATTATTGGTTAAAATATAGCCTGAATTAGTGGTAGGAAGGAATGTAAGGACGCACATTTATTTTCAATGATTGAATGAGTGAATGAATGAATTAGTGAATGAATGGCATCCAGTTACTCAAATTTTTATTATCACTTCGGATAATATTGACTTTTTATCCTTCTACTCTATAACGAAGT
>JAYUIP010000641.1:0-1713 GCA_043765945.1 Arcicella sp. | reverse complement strand
GGCAATTCTTCACCTCTTACGGTTGTTCCAAATTCACCAATTCCAGAAGGAGTTGACTATAAAATGTGGCTTGGACCCGCCCAAATGCGTGATTTTAATAAAAATCGTTTCCATTATGAATTCCGTTGGTTTTGGGATTATGCAGGTGGACTGATGACTGATTGGGGCGTACATTTAATTGACATTGTGTTGTGGGCAACAGGTGCAAATACCCCAAAATCTGTCATGGCAATGGGTTCAAAAATTGCCTTCCCCGATGATGCCCGTGAAACCCCTGATTATCTAAATGTGATTTACGATTACGGAAAATTTACGATGTCTTGGGAGAATGTCATGGGTATATCTGGTGGATTATATGGCCGACAGCACGGAATCGCTTTTATTGGTAAAAATGGAACATTAGTCGTTAATCGTGGAGGTTGGGAAGTGATTCCTGAAAAAGTGAATGGTAAGGAATTAATGGAGGCTGTGGCATTAACGAAAGCGTCCGATAATGGCTTAGATAATCATACAAAAAACTTTGTAAGTGTACTGAAAAGCAAGGACTTAACAAAACTAAATTGCCCAATTGAGGCGGGTGTTAAAGTAGCGATAAACTCTCACATGGGTAATATGGCATATCGAGTAGGAGAGAAGATTTATTACAGTGAAACCAATGGAAACTTTACCAATAAAAAAGCCAATAAATTGATTATTCCCGATTATAAAAACGGATGGAAATTGGTTGGTAGTTGATTGGTTATTAGTTACGGGAGCAATGGGTATTCATTACTGATAAAAATCAAAAAGGTCGTTCAAAATTGATTTTGAACGACCTTTCTTATGTACTAATATTTCAGAAACCAGTAATTAATTTTCTAATAACCAATAATTAGTCCCCCAGTAACTAATACACTAATCCTCCACCTCCTGACTTGGCAAAGTGTAAGTGAATTTGTTTTCGATGAATTCATCAATTGCTAATGAGGTTGGCTTTGGCAAACGCTCATAAAATTTTGAGATTTCGATTTGCTCACGGTTCTCGAAAATCTCCTCTAAATTATCTACCGAAGAAGCAAAATCAGACAATTTATTGTTCAATTCTTCTTTCGATTTCAAGGCAATTTGTCTTGCTCTTTTTGAAATAATAGCTACCGCCTCGTAAGTATTTCCTCCTGCGATTTCAGCCAATTCAGCTACGTTTCTGGTAATGATTGATGGATTTGTTGCCATTGTTTATGTTAAGGTTTTAGGTGCTTGGTTTAGGGTTTTAGATTAAAAGAAAAGTAATTAGTTCATACACTTTGTAAAATAGCTAATTTCCTATCCCTAATCCCTAACCCCTAATCCCTAACCCCTGATTTACTGTTTATCTGCTGCCCCAACTTTGGCAGTATTTGATTTTTCTTTTTCTCTTAAAGCCTTGTAATCAGCTTCTAATTTTGCAATTCTATCGCTTTCTTTTGTACTTACTTCATATAATTTTTCCGCTTTTTTCAAGAAATTACTTTGCGGATATTTATCAACTAAAACTTGATAATACTTGATGGCTTCATCAAAACGCTCTTTTTGCTTGCTCTCAATGGTGCTTTGAGCTAAATCATACTGAGCTTTCACTTTCAAAAAAGCCATTTCTTCATTAAATTCCGAATCGGGATAATCCTTTTCAAAATTTGTAATTTCAATAACCGCCGATTTTAAAGTTGCTACGTTAAAAGAACTTGTTTTCAAATA
>JAYUIP010000640.1:0-1715 GCA_043765945.1 Arcicella sp. | reverse complement strand
ACATCTTATTACGAGTAAGATTTCGGAGGGCAATTTTTAGATAATTCTGTATCATGGCTTTGATATTTTAGTATATTTGAGAAAAAATCAGATAATTATGGAATTATTAATTGAAAGTGTAGTGGAAGAAAGGGAACTGACTACCTACGAAATCGAAAGAAATAAACCAATGCCCAGCTTTAACCACGGAAAATTACAAATGCGTATTGGCTTCGAAATGATGACTAAATACCGTAATCGCTTTGATATTGTTTCAGAGCCAACCCTTCAAATGCCCGAGCGTCCCAGAGTGCCTGATTTGGCATTTTTTGAAGTAAAAGCAAGCGATTGGTTCGATGATGAAACCAAGATTACGGAAGTTCCTCACGGTATTATCGAAATCCTTTTGCCAAGCCAATCTCAACAGGAATTAATCAATAAATTTCCTCCTTATTTCGATTTAGGCATCAAAACGGTTTGGCTTGTTGTACCTATTTTTCAGACTATTTATGTTTTTGATGCCCCTCGTACCTACCAAACATTTACGCTCGCTAATCCCATTTTAAAAGATACCATTCTTGATGTTGAATTAGATTTAAACAAAATATTTGAATAAAAAACCAAGCCCCCTAACCCCCAGGGGGAGGACTTCTTCTACGAAATCAGACTCAAAAGTTCCCCCTCTGGGGGCGGAGGGGGCTATTCCGTCCGCAAACTCTTCACAGGATTCGCCAAAGCCGCTTTGTAGGCAATTGTTCCAACGATTAAAGAAGTCATAAAAAAAGTGACTAATCCAATAAGTGGGAATACAACATACTGAATATCAATACGATAAGCAAAATTTGACAACCATTTATTTGTTATGTAAAAACTAATTGGGGTACTGATTATCAAAGCTAATCCAATAAAAAATACGTACTCATTGATGGATGATTTCACAATCGAAAATTCAGATGCTCCCAAAACTTTACGAATGCCAATTTCCTTGGTTCGAGCCACAATCAAGAAAATAGTAATGCCTATTATGCCTAATGAAGCCAACAAAACAGCAATAATATTAAAGTAAAAAAGTAAATTGGCAGTCTGTTGGTCTTGCTTGTGAAGATTGGCTAAATTTTCACTTAAAAACGCTATTTCAAGGGGATAAGGCTCGTTTAATTCTTTATGAATTTTATTAATTTTCTCTAATACCTGGGCGGTATTTTCTGGATTATAAGCAATAATACTTCGTCCGTCCATCCGTACATTGGGTGAAAGTGTAATGAAATACGACTCAATTTTTTCGTGTAAAGAGAATAAGTTTATATCTTCAAATATTCCCAATATCTTCGTGGAAAAGCCCGCTTGACCATTTTCTGCCACATATTCAGGTTCAGTTATGATGGTTGTCCCAATTATTTCATCGACTGAAACACCTTTAATTTTAGCAAATTTTTCGGCAGCGGTTCGATTAATAATCAATGCTCTTTCAGTGGTTGATTGATTTTTGCTCAAAGTTGTTTTTAGGTTGTAAGCCTTCAATCCCTCATAGTCCAGATAAAGTTGTTGAGCATCGCCAAAAATCTGATTGCTGTTGTCTAATTTATAGGTTAATTTATTGAAAGGCATAATGCCAAAAGTAGAGCCATTTCCTACACTTCTTATCTCAGAAATTTGCCTCAATTTTTGCTGAAATACGGCTTGATTTTTCTCGGAACAATAGGCGTAAACAATGCCTTCTTTTTGAAAACCGATGT
>JAYUIP010000639.1:0-1718 GCA_043765945.1 Arcicella sp. | reverse complement strand
AATCCGCTTGTTGTCCTCCGATTATTACGCCACCCGTATCATCTTGACCGTCTTCCGTACCTGTATTCGGTTGAGAATCAGGGTCGTAAGTATCAGATTTTAAGATTTCAGCTTTATTAATAATCGCACCAATTGCAGTTACTCTTGCTACAAAAGTTAATTTTACGCTATCATTTGGAGCAATTTTTTGGATATTATTGCTTGTTAATGTTGTAAGTAACGAAGTGAAATTACTGCTACTTACAAATAATAATCCCGCTGGCAATACGTCTTTTACTTGCACATTTCTGGCGGTATCAGGTCCTGTATTTTTTACGGTAATGGTGTAAGTAATCAAATCATTTACATTTGGCAAACGATTACTCACGGCTTTTGTCAAACTCAAATCTGCGGCTGGTTGGGTGCTAATCACCTCATTATCAGTATCATCCTCAGCATTTGCCGTTCCATTATTTGGACTTGAATCTGGGTCGAATTGGTCGGATTTCGTAATTTGAGCCTTGTTGTCAATCGTACCAGATTTTGTAATTTTTGCTTGATAAGTTAAAACCGTACTCGTTCCAGAAGCCAAGCCTGTGATGTTGGCTTTCAACGTTCCTGCATTATTCACAAACGTCGTACTTCCTACGAAACTCAATCCCGTTGGCAAAATATCCGTTACCTCAATATTGGTCGCTAAATCTGGACCTGCGTTATTTATAGTAATTGAATACGTTACGACATTGCCTACATTATAAGGTCCTGCCGAAACAGTTTTCAATAAACTCAAATCTGCCTGTTGCGTCTGAATCGTTACGCCATTTTGATCGTCTTGTCCATCTTTTGTTCCTGTATTTACCTGAGAATCAGCATCATACTGATCAGATTTTGAAACTTCTGCACGATTTTCTATTGCTCCCGATTGAACTACTTTCGCCTGAAAAGTCAAACTCGCAGAACTTCCAACGGCAATTGAATCTATGTTTTTAGACGTTAAGGAATCGTTTAGACTAACAAAATCGGAACTCGCCACGAAATCTAAACCCGTTGGTAATAGGTCTTTTACTTGAACATTTGTGGCTTTGCTTGGACCCGCATTGAAGACTTTTATCGTGTAAGTAATGACCTCGCCAACGTTTGGTTTTAGGTTAGAAACTGTCTTTTCTAAACTCAAATCCGCTTGCTGAGAATTGATAATTACACCATCTGTATCGTTTTCATTATTCTCAGTTCCATTGTTTGGTGTCGAATTTGGATCGGCTTGGTCAGATTTCGTAATCTCTGCTTTGTTCAAAATCGTACCCACTTTCGTAACCTTTACTGTGAAAGTCAATGGTATTTCTTGACCAACCGCAATTGAAGCTATATTATTGGAAATCAATACATTAGCTGTCGTAAGTGTAAAGTTTAAGCTATTTACAAACGTTAAACCATCGGGCAAAATATCCTTCGCCTGTACGTTAGTCGCAATGTCTGAACCATTATTTTTTATCTTAATTGTGTAAGTAATCACGTCGCCAACTTGTGGATTTGTGATGCTTACCGATTTCTTCAAACTCAAATCTGCCGAACGTGGTTTCACACTTACAGAATCCGTATCATCTTGACCATCACCCGTTCCAGAATCTGGATTTGAATCCGGGTCGAATTGGTCAGATTTTGAAATTTGTGCTTTATTTGTATAGTTGTTAAGTTGTAAAGTCGTTAACGGTTCGACGATTAGATTGTTAATCTTTGCT
>JAYUIP010000638.1:0-1720 GCA_043765945.1 Arcicella sp. | reverse complement strand
ACTCCTTCATCACAAACTCATCTAAATTCAAAATCGTCATTGCCACCATTGTTTTTGCCGCCAAATCGGGCATATTTTTGGGCTTGATGCTGTTGTCTTCGCAGTAACCCAAAAACTTCATGGCTTCATTAGGTTTTTTCTTAAAGTCTTGGTACGATTTTGTGTATAATTCATTCAATATCAGCAATTTATCATTTGATATTTCTTTGGACATTGCTAATAAATATCCTTTGCGAATCTGTCCATTAATATTCGTTTTTTCGTTATCCATTCTCTTAGCAAAATACCTCGCACATTCCACATACACGGGGTCGTTTAGGCTTGTGAGGGCTTGCAGAGGCGTATTTGTTCGTAAGCGTCTCGCCAAACAAACCTCTCTGCTCGTACCATCAAACGTTACCATCGAAGGATACGGGCTACTCCTCCGCCAGTAGGTATATAAAGCACGTCTGAACTGGTCTTCGCCTTCACTTTGTTTCCAACTGATACCGCTGTATGGCGCTCCCCAAATGCCTTCGGGTTGATAGGGCATCACGCTTTTGCCATACATTTTATTACTCAAAACACCACTCACCAAAAGGACTTGGTCACGGACTTGTTCTGCTGACAATCTAACTCTTGCACCACGAGCAAAATAACGATTGGCAGGGTCTTTTTCCAGTATTTCGGGCGTAACTTTCGAGTCTTGTTGATACGTTGCCGACATCACAATTTCCTTCAATAATTGCTTGGGTTGCCAGTTATATTCCTTCATAAATTTAATGGAAAGATAATCCAACAATTCAGAATTTGAAGGCGTAAAGCCCTGTGTACCAAAGTCTTCCATGGTTTCCACCAACCCAATTCCAAAAATTTGTTCCCAAAAACGATTCACTGCTACTCTGGCAGTTAGTGGATTTTGTTCGCTACCAATCCAAGTGGCTAAACCTAAGCGATTTTTGGGTAAATTTTTGGGCAAACCACCAAATAAAGTTGGAATATCAGGCTGAACTTCCTGAGTTTTTACCGTCCAATTTCCCCGTTCAAAAACATTCGATTTTCGGTGTAAATTCTGTGGATTTTCATCCATTACCAGTGTAATATCTGTACTGATATTTGCCAATCGCCAAAATTCTTTCTGCATAGAATCATGCTCAGGATTGTTTTTTGCGGGAAATTCACTTAAAAATCCAAACCAATCAAAATAGGCAGTGTAATCTTCTTTACCCTTTAAGTTTGGATTAACGGCTCTGAAATACAGGTTATGAATTCCGTTCACGGGCTTGAAATAAATCTGTTTAGACTGATAACCTTTTGTAGTATCTAATTTGGTGGTAAGCAAAATTTCGCCATCAATTTTGTCTAAATGTATCGTAAACACCCCTCCTACTTTATTAGAATTATACCGAAAAATCATTTGATTTTTTCCATTCAAATCTACGTTTTTTAAGCGAGTTGAACCACCGTTTTGCATACCCAAAAACTTAGTATCAGACAATTCAGACTTCACAAACTCATCACATGAAAGTGAATTATAAGTTGGTTGCCAAGTCTTTAAAAACTTGTTGTATTCATTGGCTTTTTGAGGAGTAGAATTTCTCTGAATCCAATTTTTGATACTAATTACTTTTGCAGAATCTTCTTTCTTAAAAAGCCTTAAATGGGGATAATCACCATAGGTGTCTTCATCACGAGTATTGTTAAAAAACGCCATGTATTTATAATAATCCTCGTGACGAAA
>JAYUIP010000637.1:0-5043 GCA_043765945.1 Arcicella sp. | reverse complement strand
GAACGCCACGATGTCCAAGTGTATCGTCAGCTGTGAAAACATTACCTAAAATTCCGATATTCTTTTTGTAATAAGTATATAATTTATCAACCGCTCTGAAATTGGAATAAATTTCTTTGATCAAATAAAAAGAAGTCACAAAAATGAACACCAATGATATGGCAGGAATAACTTTTTTAAAGGTTTGACCATTCCAATATTTTTTATAGGTAATTGATAGTAAAAATATTAAAACAATAAAAATACCGAAAGCATCACAAATGCGTTCAGTTAGAACATTATTCATCTGAATATGACGAAAACGAGCGTGACCCAAAAACCACTCTACAACATAGGGAACGTGATAAATCCCTAAAACCAATATAATAATAATGGTCGAAAACTTAAAATTTTTCATAAAATAGTAATTACAGAGATTGTTCTTCCAAAAATTTCTGAAACTTTATACGGTAATTCAAATTTTTCTCTTAATTTTGAATAGCTATTTAGGATTTCCGCAATCTTAAATCTTTTTTTAGTTATTTGATGAGCATTTCATTGTCAATAACTTGTATCGCTCATTTATCAAATGACGATTTCCCAAGATTATAATTTTTAATTTAATGTGAACCATTGGTCATTGAAATTTAGTTTTCAAGACGCTTTTTTATAAAGCTGAATGTCAATCCACATAACAAAATTAGCGAAACATTATTCTAAATTAGCATTCCTTTTTCCGCCAGTCAAATAATCCTTACCCGAAAAACAATTATGGCTTTTTACGAACACAGCATCGAAATCCCTTCCGAAAAGAAAAACAATATTATCAAAGTCATTGGCGTGGGCGGTGGCGGCAGTAATGCCGTTGAACACATGTACGAAATGAAAATCCAAGATGTGGACTTTGTAGTTTGCAACACCGATTTGCAAGCCCTTAATGATAATAAAGTCCCCACAAAACTTCAATTGGGTGCAATCCTCACGGAAGGTCTTGGGGCAGGAACAGAACCCGAACAAGGACGTTTGGCGGCTTTGGAAAGTGAGGCACAAATCAAGGCTCTGTTACAAGCAGAAACCAAAATGGTGTTCATCACGGCGGGTATGGGTGGAGGAACGGGAACGGGAGCCGCACCTGAAATTGCCCGAATTGCCAAGGATTTGGACATTTTAACGGTTGCTATCGTCACAGCCCCATATTCTTGGGAAGGCACCGATAAAATTGATGCCGCCAATGCAGGTATTAAAATGCTTCAAGATACTTGTGATACAGTTTTGGTAATCTTGAATGATAAATTACTCGAAATCTTTGAAGACCTCAACATTTTAGAAGCCTTTGAACACGCTGATGATGTGTTGGCAAATGCCGCAAAATCAGTAGCAGAGGTTATTACGAAATCTGGTAAAGTTAATGCTGATTTTAAGGATGTTAAAAAAGTGTTGAGTAATGCAGGACAGGCTGTGATGAGTCAGGCAACCGCTCAGGGTTCAAATCGTGCAAAAGAAGTGATTGAAAAGGCTCTGGATTCGCCGTTGTTAAATAATCAAAGTATCAAAGGTGCTCAAAGAATTTTAGTAACGGTTGCTACCAGTAACGACAACGTGATGGGCGTGAAAGAACAAAGCATCATCACCTCACACATTATTGAAGCCATCGGTGGATCGCCGCAAGGATTTAAGTTAGGTTTCACGATTGAAGAAGGCTTGGGTGACAAAATGAATATTACCGTCATTGCGGCTGGTTTTGATAAAAGTCATTTGCAATTGGAAGTTACTCCTGTTGTATTTGAAGAACCTAAACCAGAAGTTGAAGAAGAAATTGTGGATAAAATACAGGAAGAAGAGGAAGAAATGAAACCAATTCAACCAATCGTTTTTACGTATCGTGAAGATGACACCCTTCGTTTACGCAAGATGATTGATACTTTCTGTCAGAAAATTCCTACTGAAGATGAACTTGAAACACCCGCATTTCAACGATATGGCATCAAACTATTAGATGTTTCAGAAATTAAAGGTGTTGAATTTCAAAGACATTCTCTATAAATGATTAAGATAAAAAATCCCGCAAAAAAATAAACTTCTTTTGCGGGATTTTACTTTAACCCAAATCTCAGATAAATGAAAACGCTTTTTTTAATTTTCTTACTTTTAGCTTCAACTAATTTTCTTTTCGCCCAAGAAGAAATTAACAAATTAACCGTTGAACGAGCCAATCTTTATCGCAAATACAAAGAAACGGAAAGCCTTACCTCAGGATTATTTGGCAATCGTTCAAAGGGCGATTTGCAAACTACCATTGACGCTTTGAACGAAATTATTAAGAAAGACAACGAGATTTTGGAGGAATTAACGCACATTCAAGCGGATTCAAAAGTAGAATTTACCAATAAATACAACGATTTGATTATGCAAAATAATGATTTAAGTCAGAAGAATGGTGAATTAATGGAAATGTCTGAAAGGCATAAAGGATACTCAAAAGAAAACCATCAAATTATTGAAGAAACCGAAGAAAAACAGACTTTATTGATTTCATTATTAGTCGTATTTGGTTTATTATCAATTATTTATACGATAAAATATTTTATCTTGAAAAGTGAAATGAAAAGATTAAATAAGGGAGTTTAAGGACAAAAATTTTCATATAAAAATTACATCCTCAATAATCTCCTCCCCTGCTTCCTTATTAATCAACGTCACAATTTTGGATTTTGCCATTAATAATTCATTTCTCAACGGTGCAGAATCTAATTGAACGAAAAGTTTTTTATCTTTAATATAAATTTCCGTTGTTCGTGAAGAAATGGGTCGCCCCATGATTTGCTCCCAGTATGCCACTATATAAGTTTCGTTAAATTTGGAACGCAACTTATATAGTTCAAGCATATCCTCAATTGCCTGTTTCAAAGGCATTGCCTTATTATTACGCTTAGAATTTTCTCTATTATATTGATAAACTTGTGCCAAAGGAATTTGCAATTTATTTGATGAACCTGTTTAAACTTTTCGTTTTGAATAGAAATTGAATTCATTTTAATCTGATGACTCGAAATTTGTGAGTCCCAGTGGAACTGATAGCACCGCTATGGTGAATAAATTTTGAGTTATCAGGTTGAAAATGAAACTATTTATACCGGAAGGAATAAGTTTAAACAGGTTCGATATGAAGATAAGAGCGTAATATGGAAAATCCTACAATTAATTATAAAAAGCTAAACGCATGAATCTATTTCTTTATATCCAAATCACCGAACGTCCAGAAGGTGTTAAATTTCACAATCCAATTATTTCACAACTCAAAGAAAAAAACCTTGATGCGATTTTCTATGATATTGATAATCATTCCGAAGGTTTCATTATTAGTTATACCAACAAATTATTATCTGAATCAATTAAAAAAATCATTTTAATTGATTCAGAATTAGAAAGTAATTTTTCAAAACTTATGTCTTTGCTTACTAATCTCCTTGATAATCCAGAAGAAATTGAAATTTTTATTAAAGGCAACAATCAAAAATTAGAAAAAATGTTAAGTATTTTTACTTATTTTAAGATTTCAGATGATACTTGTGGAAACGAGATAATTGAGCGAATTTTCAGCAAGTTTTTATGAAAAACAAGTAACTATGAAAAATCATACGTTTTCTACGAAAAATTATTTTCTTGAAATAGTACCTCAAAAAAGTTTCAAAACCCACTATTTTATTAAGATAGTACAATCCAAAGTTTTTGTAGAACAATTTTTTACTAAAACTTGACACAGTGCATATAAAAACTAAAAAAAAATTATGTTAGATTTGTCAAACTGTCTAAGCAACATTTTTCAATAGAATCTTTTGCAAAGAAGTCATTTTTCATTTTTTTATTTTAAAATTCACCTAAAACTGTGTTTTAACTTAAACCCAAATTACCAAACTAATGAGTACACAAGCAAAAACCCCAGCTGCTAAACCAGCAGCACCAGCTCAAAAAAAATCAGGCGGCATTCCAGCTGGCTTGGTTATGATTATCTTATTTGTTCTTGCATATTTGTTTTTCAGATTCGTAATGGGAGATGGCTCTCGTTTTGAAGGAGGAACAAATGAAGGACATCCACATCCTGGCGATTATCTTGCCATTGCCTTTAAAGGAGGAAGTATTGTGCCAATTTTGATGACTTGTTTCCTAACAGCATTAGTTTTCTCAATTGAGCGTTTAATTACGATTGGTAAAGCAAAAGGTACTGGTGATGTAAATGCTTTCGTTCGTAAAATCCAAGCCTTGTTAGACAAAGACGATACAGACGGAGCATTAAAAGAGTGTGAAAAACAAAAAGGTTCGGTAGGAAACGTAACGTTAGCGGCTGTAAAGAAATATAAGCAGTTAACATCTGACGGTTCATTAGACAAAGAGCAAAAATTAGCCGCTCTTAGCAAAGAAGTTGAAGAGGCTACTTCATTGGAATTACCAATGTTAGAGAAAAACTTAACTATCATTGCAACATTGGCATCGGTATCAACGCTTATTGGTCTTTTAGGAACGGTAATCGGTATGATTAAAGCGTTCTCGGCACTTGGTAACTCAGGTGGTTCAACCGATTCAACGGCTTTGGCAAATGGTATTTCTGAAGCCCTTGTAAATACGGCATTAGGTATTGGTACATCAGCGGTTTGTATTATTGCGTATAACTTCTTTACGTCTAAAATTGACGAATTGACTTATAGCGTTGATGAAATCGGTTTGAGTATCAACCAAAACTATGCAACTCACCATAATTAATATTTATGTATAATTAGTTATCTGTTATTCGTTATTAGTTACTGAAACTATATAATCTATAACATCAACTTATAGCTAAATTTTAATTCATAAATTCAATTAATTATGCCAAAAGTTAAAGCAAAACGACAAAGCGTCTCTCTCGACATGACAGCGATGTGCGATGTGGCGTTTTTGCTACTGACTTTCTTCATGCTCACTGCAAAGTTTAAGCCCGAAGAAGCCGTAACAATTACTCCACCGTCATCAATCTCTGAGAAGAAACTTCCAGCAGGAGAAGGCTATTTGACTATCTCGGTTGGACCA
>JAYUIP010000636.1:0-5056 GCA_043765945.1 Arcicella sp. | reverse complement strand
TAAAATATTCTCCTGCGGATTTGAAAGGTATTTTGAATTAAGGGTAAATCACTAAGAATTCTTGATATAAATTAAACTATTTTTATAGTTCAAAACATGACTAAAATTAGGAGAGGGGAATAGAGAAGTTTTATGTAGCACTGAATTCTATTTCGTAAATTTTGTAAAAATATTTTGTATCATGGGTTCAATACTAAACCTGACCGCTTCACGGAATGTAATTCTTTACGATATGAAATACGCATCCACATTATGAAATCATTTTTTAGAATCTAATAATCCTTACAGGACTTCAAATAAAAAAATCTGTGGGATTCTCAGAGAACTTATTTTCTGAGAAAATTCTCAGTATCATTCTTCCCACATTACCCAGTAATATATTTGTATGGTTAAAACTTATCATTCAAATAGCCCCTTTCAGTACTCGCCCAAACCCACTCAAAGGCTCATTCTTATACAACTTTCAGTAGCATATTTGAAAGTTGTATAATTTATATTATGTTAAATAAAACAATTTGATATTTGAAGATGCCTTCTATACTTCTTGCTATTCTCAAAATATTTTCTCAAAAATTCAAATAAATCGAACATAAAAAATGGCTTGAATATACATCCAAGCCATTTTTTATGTTCATTTATTGACCTGTGCCGAAGCATCGGGTTACATGATTACTCACCAAGAGCTTTTAATTTATCTTCCATTTTAAGCACCTGATACAAACTTCTTAAACTTGATTTCAAATCGTCTTCCTTCTTAATTGACCATGCTTTCTCGAAATATGGTAATGCAGATTTAAACTTCTCATTAGCTAAATCTTCGATAGCCTTACCTTTTGCTTTGTAAGTGTTCATATCCATGGCATCTACTTCTTTCTTAATGACAACAGCTTCGTTGAAATTCATTACGCCTAAATTAAAGTTTACGTCGTAATTATTTGGGTCCAAATCAATGGCTTGCTTGTAATATTTCATCGCCTGACCTCTTGCTTCATTTTGTTTTGCTTTTGCTTCGTCAGATTTTTTTGCAATATCAACTGTATTTACGGCACTTGAAGATTGTTGAGCAGATTCAGCATTTAATTGTGTCAATGCTTCATTTGCCTCTGTTTTCATTACGTTGACCTCTCCTATTTGCTTTTTTGATGTTGCGGCAGATTTTGGATCTTTCTTAATTTTATCACTCAAACGCTTAACCTCATCATCATAAGCCGAAATTTTATCTTTTTGTGCTTGAATCTTTTTATTTAACCCATCCACATTACCTTTTGATAATTGATCCTTATAACCTCTAATTTCTGGCTCTAGTTCATTGACCTTATTTTCGTACAAAATTGCTAAGTTTACAACCTCTTGTACATTTTTTGAACCTCCTGCAACTGATGCTTCCAATTCTTTAATGGCAGAATCTATCTTTTTGAAGCCCAACAACATATTAATTTTCTCAGACTTCAAATCTTTATTATTTGGATGTAGAGCGATACCTTTGTTAATAGTAGCAATGGCTTGTTCTTCCTTATTTTCGTTTTTATAGATTTGTGCTAAGGCATAAATCATCCCTGGATCTTTTCCACCTAATTCCAAAAATTTCTCATAACCCACTTGGGCAGCGGCATCATTTTTAGCCATTTGTCCAATTACACCCGTATACATTGCCGCCGTTGTATCTTTCGGAGCAACAACCATGGCAGTTTGTAAATCTTTCAAAGCACCCGTAAAATCTTTCGCTTGATATTTGGTGATTCCAGCATCCATGAAAGCAGCATACATTTTTTGTCCTTCAACTTCTGGCTTACCGTCTTTATCCATCACCATCATCATATATTTTTTTGCTGGTGATGCTGGGTCAATTGCAACAGCTTTTTTGAAATATGCCATGGCTTTGTATGCCGCAGTTGGATCAGTCTTTGTTAAAACTGTATCTCTCGAATTAGCAAAATCTAAATAGGCTTCTCCACGAGTAAGCCAAGTTTTAGATTTTAATGAATCCTTTTTCATGACTGCCTCGTCAGCTTTTTTCTTAGCCTCAGTTAATGCTTTGCGATTCGCTTCAAGCATTAATTTATCTACTTGTGCGAAGGTTGCTCCTGCGGTTAATAATATCGCAAAAAGAGCAAGTGTTAGTTTTTTCATTCTTGTTTGATATGGTTTGGTTTATGCTACGGTACACGGTTTAAGGTGAACGGTAAACGATTAGGGAATTATTTTACTAAAATTGTTTTCTAAATTTTACTTGTAACGATTAATCTTTGTTGAAGTTACTTCCTTAACAAAAGATTAACAAAAGCCCCCTAACCCCCGACAGGGGAGTTAAGGAACTTTCTAAACTATTATTCCACAGCATCATCTTCGGTTGAAGAGCTTCCCTCCTCTCCTGACGACTCTTCTGAATTTTCTATTTCTGAAACTATTTCATTAGTTCCAACAGTAACACCTTCGATTTCAACAACTTCTGCATCTAAAATTACTTCTTCTTCTGGCTCTTTTACGATTTTTGTTACCGAAGAAATTTCGTCCGCTTCATTTTTTAAACGAATTAACTTCACTCCTTGCGTATTACGTCCCATTACTCGCAAATCAGCGACTGCCATACGAATCAAAATACCCGATTTTGTAATAATCATTAAATCATTACTATCCGTTACTTCCTTAATTGCCACCAAATTACCCGTTTTTTCGGTAATGTTAAGAGCCTTCACTCCTTTTCCTCCACGATTTGTTAAACGGTAATCTTCTACATCCGAACGTTTACCGAATCCTTTTTCTGAAACAACTAATAATTGTTGCGTTTCTGGGTCTTCGATACAAACCATGCCAATGGCTTTTTCCATCAACTTCTCTTCGTCGAGCCAAATACCTTTTACTCCTGCCGCTGAACGACCCATTGGGCGTACACGAGATTCTTCAAAACGTACTGAACGACCTGTATTTGTGGCAATAATTACATGATTATTACCATTTGTTAAAGAAACATCCAATAAACGGTCATTTTCACGAATCGTGATAGCGATAATTCCATTTTGACGTGGTCGTGAATAGGCTTCTAAGGTTGTTTTCTTAATGGTTCCATCCTCAGTACACATCACAATAAAATTATTATTGATGTAATCTGGGTCAGTAATTGATTTAACATTAATTACCGCACGGATTGAATCACCGTTTTCGATGTTCATTAAATTCTGAACGGGGCGACCTTTGGCAACTTTTGAACCTTCGGGAACGGCATAGACTCTTAACCAGAAACATTTTCCTTTCTCGGTAAAGAATAATAACCAGTTGTGCATCGTGGCGGTGAAAAGATGTTCAGTATAATCGTTATCTTTTGTGGCAACTGCCCGAGAACCAACTCCTCCTCTATTTTGTGCTTTATATTCTCCAATTGGCGTACGTTTGATATACCCTTGATTTGAAACGGTAATCAACATTTCATCGTCCGCAATCATATCTTCAACCGAGAATTCATCATCAGTCATGTTGATTTGCGTGCGGCGTGCATCTCCGTAACGTTCTCTGATATCAATACATTCATCTTTAATGATTTGTAATTGACGTTCTGGTTTTGCCAGAATATCTTCCAAATCTTCAATGATACGCTTAATTTCTTCGTATTCTGCCACGATTTTATCACGCTCCATACCCGTCAAACGCTGTAAACGCATTTCGAGAATAGCTTTTGCTTGAATTTCAGAAAGTCCAAAATTAGCAATTAAACCAGCCTGAGCCGTATTTGGGTCACGAGATTCACGAATCAGTTTGATAACGGCATCCAAATTATCAAGGGCAATGATGAAACCTTCTAAGATATGAATTCTCTTTTGGGCTTCACGCAAATCGTATTTTGTTCTTCTAATAACAACCTCATTACGATGCTCCACAAAATGATGAATCAAATCTTTCAAATTCAAGGTATAAGGACGACCTTTCACAAGGGCAACGTTATTCACCGAGAAGGATGATTGAAGAGCTGATTGTTTATAAAGATTATTTAGAATTACGTTTGGAACGGCATCTCGTTTTAAGTCAAAAACAATCCGCATTCCTTGACGGTCTGACTCGTCACGAATTTCTGAAATTCCATCAATTTTCTTATCATTCACCAAATCAGCACATTGTTTTATCAACGTTGCTTTATTAACCATGTAAGGAATTTCAGAAATAATAATTTGGTCTTTTCCCGTTTTAGAAACCTCAAAAGTTGCATTTCCACGAACCACAATACGCCCACGACCTGTTTCAAAGGCATTTTTTACGCCCGAAACGCCATAAATCGTACCGCCCGTTGGAAAATCTGGGGCTTTAATATATTCCATCAAACCTTCAATCGTAATATCACGGTCTTCGATATAGGCAATAATTCCCGTTACGACCTCCGTCAAATTATGAGGAGCCATATTTGTTGCCATACCCACAGCAATACCCGATGTTCCATTCAACAAAAGGTTAGGAATTTTTGCGGGAAGAACGGTTGGCTCTTGGAGAGAATCATCAAAATTGGGTCTGAAATCAACGGTTTCTTTGCCTAAATCTCCCAATAATTCTTCGGCAATTCTCTTCAAACGTGCCTCTGTATAACGCATAGCGGCGGGTGAGTCACCATCGACTGAACCAAAGTTTCCTTGACCATCCACCAAAGGATAACGCAAAGACCAAGGTTGAGCCATTCGCACCATCGCATCATATACGGAGGTGTCACCATGTGGGTGAAATTTACCTAAAACCTCTCCAACAATACGGGCAGATTTTTTATGGGCTTTATTATAATTAACGCCCAATTCATCCATGCCAAAAAGCACTCGGCGGTGAACGGGTTTGAGTCCATCACGGACATCTGGCAAAGCACGAGACACAATTACGGACATCGAATAATCAATGTACGCTCCCCGCATTTCGTCTTCAATATTAATGGGGATAATGTTACTGGTTTGTTCTGACATAAATAAATTAAATTTCTATGCTGATTGGCAAGGTAAAGTTCTTGAAAATAGCTTTTCGAGATTAATTTTAATCTGTAATAACTTGTGTATAAATACTCAAATTGGGCTAAAAAACCTTAAATTTC
>JAYUIP010000635.1:0-1731 GCA_043765945.1 Arcicella sp. | reverse complement strand
GAAATGAGTAAGCGGAAAGTCCAAATTGAGCATGATTTTGTAAATTTGATTTTGTCTTCAAATGCACAATCTTGTTATGAAAAAGCTCTCTTTAATCTTCTCATTCTTTTTGCTAAACTCCAACGTTTTTGCTCAAACTTCCCCCACAGTCACGGTCAGCCAAGTGCTTTCTGGACTTTCGCAACCCATGCAAGTTGTTCATGCAGGAGATGGTTCAAACCGAATTTTTATTCCTCAAAAAGGTGGAGATATCAAGATTTTTGATAGAAATTTCGCCCCGTTAGGCACATTTTTGAATGTTTCGCCCATCTCTTCGGGCGGCGAACAAGGCTTGTTGAGTATGTGTTTTCATCCGCAATATAATACCAACGGTTTGTTTTTTGTGTTTTATACCACCACAATAGGAAGCCTGGAAATTGCTCGCTATCGAGTTGGGAGTGGTACTGATTCTATCAATTTAGCCAGACCTTCTTCCAAAAAAATCGTCATCACTATTCCTCATCCCACTTATGGTAATCATAACGGAGGAACTCTACGTTTTGGAAGGGACGGTTTTCTCTATCTTTCAACGGGTGATGGTGGGGGAGGAGGGGACCCAGATAATAATGCTCAGAACAAAACTAAGTTACTTGGCAAAATGCTTCGTTTAAATGTAAATGCCTCAAATACAGCACCTTATTATACAATTCCTGCAAGTAATCCTTTCGGAAATGAAGTATTTCAATATGGTTTAAGAAATCCTTTTCGTTGGAATTTTGATAGAGCAACGGGTGATATGTGGATTGGTGATGTGGGACAAAATGCCTTTGAAGAGTTTAATCGTTGTCACCGTGATTCATTGGCTGGGGTGAATTATGGATGGCGTTGTTACGAAGGAAATGCCAATTACAATCTTTCGGGCTGCACTGAAACGAATTACAAATTTCCCTTTTTGACTTATCCAACGGTGGGATCTTCGGCGGTTGGTGGAACAGTCTATCGAGGACAAACTTACACTTCTTTGAAAGGGTATTATCTGTGTGCCGACTTTTATTCAGGTCAGTTATTCAAGGTGAAATATGATTCATTAACCAAGATATACAATACTTCATCGCAAACGATTTCTGCGAATGGTATCACTGATTTTGGCGAGTCGGAGGACGGTGAAATTTATATTACATCGCTTTTTAGTGGCAATGTTTTTAGAGTTCAGACTAATGAAGTAACTCAATATACGTTTGTGGGAAATGGTGATTGGACGGTTGCGACTAATTGGAGTGATAATGCTGTTCCACCGTCAAGTTCTTTAACAAGTAGTATTATCACCATCAGACCAAGTGCAGGCGGACAATGTGTGGTAAATATACCAATAATGATTCCCAAGACTTCAAAGTTAATTATTGAAAGTGGCAAGCAACTGCGGATGAATAGTAATTTGACTTTTCAGTAGAATATTAATGGTTGATTATCTCTCGAATACCGTAGATTTTCAAGTTGTTTTATGGTGTTTGATGAGTGAACTATTGAAATTAATGAGTAAGCCGATGATGCAAATAATTAGTTATGCGGTTAAAATGGAAAAGTGAAAATCCTTTTAAATCTCCGTTACGAAGTATCAGCGTCATCGGCACGGTCCGCCGCAGCGGTTCCAATTAATCTCTACAAGAAAAACTTTCCTGTTTCCGTTTCCAAAAACTTTCCAAAGTCAATTTCCTCTTGTTTGATAAATCCATTTTGCGGTAAAGTGCCATC
>JAYUIP010000634.1:0-1735 GCA_043765945.1 Arcicella sp. | reverse complement strand
GGAATTAAACATCGTGTAAATTCCTGAATAAGATCTATATTGGATTCTTACTGCCTGGTTAATTGACCATGCACTTTGCCCGATTTTAAACTCATAATCTAACCCCAAATTGACATCTTTTTTGTTTTCAGAAACGTAAAACATACGTGTAAAATCAATTTTTAACCAACTTTTTTGAGCCTCAAAACATCTAAAAACATCGCAAGTAGTGGCTTTATATTTGTTTGACGAATTAGAAAACCCTATGCCAATTCGTGCTTCTGAGCGAATAAACCATTCTGTATTTTTAGTTTCGGAATAATTACCCGTGAATTTACTATCATAATAACCCTGCCCTGTTTTCGCCCAAATTGGTTGAGTTAAAGTATTGGTTTCAAATCCCGCAGTGATACCAATATCTATTAACCCTGTATTTAAAAAGCGATTTTGAATTCCCCAAGTAAGCCCAACTCTTTGATTAAAAGATTTTGTGTATATATCCGAATCATAAACTGTTCCAGTTAAATTTTGCTGAAATTTAAGTCCTAAATAAGCTCCTGAAAGATTTGAAACATTTTGATTTAAGTATAATCGAGGTTGTATAATGGCTGAAAAAGCTGACTTATTTCTGCCTTCATCAACTGTCCAAAAATCAAGTAAAGCATTTACTGAAAAAGCCTTGCCGAACTTTCGTTCATATCCTGCGGTAACATTAAATTCTATCGTTCCTCCTCTCGAATAATCAGTTGGTGTAGACCCAACTTGTAACTTAAATAGTTGATTTATAGGCTCTTGTCTTTTCAAAACGTACTGAGAGTTATCAATAATTTCGGATTTTTCTAAGATGCCAGTTTCTTGTGAAATACTGACTTTTACGCTGTCAGTTTGAGCCATTACTGCGAATGGGCAGATGAATAATAAGAGGATGATGAGCTTTTTCATGTTTAATTTTCGATTGATATAGTTCCGAATGAATTAGAGATTGAAATGGTTGAGGCAATGTTTTCATTGAAGGTTGCCGTTTCCTTATTTTTTAAGTGTAATGAAACAAAATTGGGTGGAACTTTCAGTTTTCCGTACTCACTAACCAAATGAAAATGATGGTTTTTGATAAATATTCCTTCTAAACTAATTTCTGATTTTTGGGCTTCAATTTTCAATCGTTGCAAGTTTGAAACCGAATTGATGGACAGTTTTAGAAAATTTCCTGTGATGGTAAAATCCTCACTAATTTTCGTTAAATTAATTTCTGTCCTGTCCGATTTTAACTCAACTTTACCACTCAAATTGTGGGCATTCACTTCTCCGTAATGACTATCTAACTTAATATTTCCCGATACATTTTTGAGTTCCGTAGTACAAAAATCCGTTTTCAATTGTAGCTGTTTGAACTTTCCATTGACATTAATTTTCCCGAAAGAATTCTGGATTGAAACTACCATTTGTTCTGGAACGCTAATCACAAATTTTGCTTTCAGATTTGAGACAGGTTTCATTTTCTCATTTTCTATCTGAATATAATTCCTCAAAACAAGCACATTGCCAAACTTTTCCGCCACGTATTTCATCATCTCTAAATCGTTCTGAGCATCTTTTCTGTTGGGATGTTTTGCCGTTAAATCAATGCTAACTTTTATTTTATCGCCACTCCAAATGGTCAGTTCAATATCTGCCTTTTCAGCTTCAATTTTTATGGATTGCGTGCGGTCAAAAGTCTTGTCAATGCTCTTGGTTACCACTTGAAGCGTCCCCTGTG
>JAYUIP010000633.1:0-1737 GCA_043765945.1 Arcicella sp. | reverse complement strand
TTTCATTTGATGGGGCAACCACAAGAAACTCGTCATATTGTTGTGGCAAATCATCAAGCAGTTTTATCACCCCCGTGGTCAATTCACTCGGGGGCTGGTACCACCAATTATTCATTTATTTGGGCAATG
Source organism: Arcicella sp. (assembly GCA_043765945.1). GTDB lineage: Bacteria > Bacteroidota > Bacteroidia > Cytophagales > Spirosomataceae > Arcicella. The sequence goes on along the minus strand of JAYUIP010000633.1, from coordinate 1,608 downwards.
GCAGGGGAAAATCTGGATTTTACGGATATGGATTTCGCTCCAATTGCTGAGTTAAAATGATTTGCTTTCGCAAAACTGTTAGACCACGGATTGTACGGATTTGGTGGATTTACACGGATTTTTTTAAATTTTTATCCGTGCAAATCCCTTAAATCCGTATAATCCGTGGTCTAATAGTTTTTATACTTTTTATTTCGTTTAGGAAAACTACTGGAAGTCATTTAGATTTGTAAAAATCTTTCCCTAACCACGATGAAAAAGCGTCACCAAGTGCTTTTGGTATTATCTATTTTGTCGGTCATTACTTTCCTCGACCGTATTGCAATTTCAACCGCTGGTGAGCGAATTACGAAAGATTTAGGGCTTTCGGCGGTTCAATGGGGTTGGGTTCTGGGGATTTTTACACTCTCTTACGGCATTTTTGAAATTCCGACGGGCTTATTGGGTGATAAAAACGGAGCAAAAAAACTATTGATTCGGGTGGTGCTTTGGTGGTCGTTTTTTACGGTTCTGACGGGTTTTTCGATTAATTTCACGATGCTTCTCATCGTACGATTTCTCTTTGGTATGGGCGAAGCAGGGGCATATCCTAATATTTCCATTGCTCTTTCTAAATGGTTTCCTGCCTACGAACGTGGACAAGCACAAGCCATCATCTGGACAGCTTCTCGTTTGGGAGCGGGACTCACGCCGCTTTTGGTCATTCCAATTCAACAAAATTATGGTTGGCAAACTTCATTTTATGTCTTGGGCGTAATGGGTATTTTATGGGTAATTTTTTGGAAATATTGGTATCAAGAAGACCCCGCAACAGCTACTGATATTTCAGAAAAAGAACGTTCTGAAATTCTAAATAATCGTCAATTATCGAATCATTCAGAAGATATTCCTTTGCGTAAGTTATTGAATAACAAGAATTTGTGGTTTTTGATGGCGATGTATTTTTGCTATGCTTCGGGGGCATATTTCTTTCAAGGCTGGTTGCCAAAGTACTTGCAAAATGGCAGACATATTACTGAAAATCAACTGAAATACGTAACCTCAATTCCTTTTGTTTTGGCAGCTTTGGGTTGCTTTTTCGGAGGTGTTTTGAGTGATTTTTTAGTGAAGAAATACGGCAAAAAATGGGGACGTAGAATTGCCCCCATGATAGGTTTGGGACTTTCAGGAATATTCGTAATTGCTTCTGCCTTAACGCAAAACGACACAATTGCTATCGTTTTACTATCAATCGGGATGATGTTCATGGACGTTACCGCACCCGTTTCGTGGGCAGTTTCGATGGATATTGGTGGAAAAAGAAGCGGCTCAGTTTCAGGTGCCATGAACACAGCAGGATTGGCAGGTGCTTATTTGAGTACGGTGAGCTTTGGCTATTTAGCAACCAATTATGGGTATAATTTCCCAGTATTAATGTTGGGAATTATCGTCATTATAGGTGCATTTTTATGGCTCAAAATTAATGCGGAAGAGGTTTTGGGATAGGATTTTTAGACCACGGATTGTGTGGATTTGACGGATTCATAATGGGTTTCAAAGACGGATTTTTGTCTGAATTTGGATTTGTAGGATTTGAGAATTTTTTGGATTTTCTATCGAATTTTCATC
>JAYUIP010000632.1:0-1740 GCA_043765945.1 Arcicella sp. | reverse complement strand
AGTCTAAATCATTGGGTGCATTTGACTTCCGTAATGGAAAAGCAGGTCTATTTAACTTGAAAGGAACAGCAGCATTGAACGGAACGGCTCTTTCTGAGGCAGCTTTTGGAAGTGTTTTATTACCAAATCCAACAAGTCCACGTGCAGTTGATATTTTACCAATTTTTTATACGGGTGTTCCAAACTTAGCTCCGTATCAATTAGCAACTGGTAAAGGTGGAAATCCATTAGCAGCAGGTAAGCCGTTCATTAACAACTTCTTGCCAACTTTGGGTGATTTGTTACGTTTGAATATGGCAGTGCCAGCAACGCCAAGAAACAGTGCCGATTTCAATTCATTAGGATTGGTTTATGCAGCAGTTTTGGGATTAACTGACGGTCGTTTCAACGGTTCAACGGCTTTACAAATGATTCCAAACATGGATGGTTTTCCAAATGGTCGTCGTTTAGAAGATGATGTTACAACCATTGAATTACAAGCAGTTGGTGGTGTTGTTTTAGCAGCTATCGGCTTGTGGTATGACGATTTCACGCCAGGTACAACAGCAAGTCCAGTTACACCAAGATTGTTGAGTACCTTAGGATTCAACGCAGGTGTTACGAAGAATGATACAACTTTCAAGGCAATGTTCCCTTACGAGCAAACACCATGGAGAGGTTTCCGTGGAAGAGAATTTGCGGGTGCAAAGCAAAACTCAACGCCTAAATCTGAGCGTGTTTCAGCTGAACCAGTTGAAGGTAAATTATCAGTAAACGTATTGGGAAATCCAGTAAGTGGTGATGATGTTACAGTTGAAATTAATGGTGCAAAGGGAGAGAATCTTGAAATGGACTTAGTCAACATGAAAGGTCAAATCATTGGTCATCAGTCAATTGACGAAGCGGGTAATGCTCAAAAAGCAACTTTCAAATTGGGTAAAGAAGTAGGAACTTATTTTTTAAGAACTGTTTCTCCAACTAAGAATAATACGGTGAAGATTATTCGTAATTAATGATTGATTTGCCACTAAGACACGAAGACTCTAAGTTATTTTATTTAAAAAACTTAGAGTCTTCGTGTCTTAGTGGCAATCTTATAAAAACTTAGAGTCTTCGTGTCTTAGTGGTAATCTTATAAAAACTTAGAGTCTTCGTGTCTTAGTGGTGAAAAATCAAACCTCAGAAATCCAAAAACTTCAAACTTTCGTATGTTAATCAATTGAAAGTCAATTAAATATAACATTATTCAAACCATCATTCGTCATGAAAACATTCATTACATTTCAACAAAAAACGATTAAATACTTTTTTATTTTAACGATTTTAGTAACACAATTTGGGTGTACTAAAACACAAAAAACGGATACTTCAACTGCTGAAAACAGTTCATCAAACTTAGAAATCCCTGCCCTTTTCGAGCGTACAGGCGATTTGGCTAAAGCCTCTGAATGGCAAAAGACAAGGGAAAAAGTTGATGAATTAAAAAAGAAACTCGCCAAAGACCCTAACGATGTTAAGGTTCGTTTACAGATTGCAACCATCTATTTATCCGAAGCCAGAATCACAGGCGAACATCCTTATTATTATCCTGCGGTATTAAAAATCTTAGACGGCGTTTTGTATTTGAACCCCAATAATTTTGAGGCAACAACTTACAAATCGTCCGTAAAAATGTCTCAGCATCAATTTTCTGAAGCCCGTGATTTGGCAGAAGCGGCTCGCAAAATCAATCCAGATAATGCCTACGTATATGGCGTGTTG
>JAYUIP010000631.1:0-1742 GCA_043765945.1 Arcicella sp. | reverse complement strand
TTTTACCAGGGTTTTCTTATAAAATTAATGGAGGATATACCCGCACTGATTCAAAACTTTTTACTTATAATCCAACCTTTGCACCGACCAATAGTCTCGGTTCTGGATCAAAACGTAATGGAGAAAGCCAAAATTTGACCTTAGAAAATATCATAAAATATCAAAGGACGTTTGCCAACAAACATAGTTTAGACCTAACACTTTTGTATGGTATATATGAGTTAGAAAATCAATTTTCATTCTTGTCAAGTCAAAATATTTTCAACGATGCCTTGGGTTACAATGCCTTAGAAATTGGCAATAATTTTAATATTGATGCGGGTGCTTCAAAAAATAAGCAAACGTCAAATATGGCAAGGTTTGGATATTCATATTCAAGTAAATATTTTCTAACCTTGAGTATGCGTAGAGATGGATATTCAGCTTTTGGGGAAGGGAAAAAATACGGAATTTTTCCAGCGGCAGCATTGAGTTGGAATTTGACGGAAGAAAATTTTCTAAAAGGAGTCAAGCGTATAGATTTCTTAAAATTAAGAGCCTCTTGGGGTAGAAATGGCAACAGAGGTGTTAGTGAATATTCTTCACTAAGCCAAGTTGGACAAGCTAATTATGTTTTTGGCGATGGCGGACCCACAACGGTAGGTCTTTATTCAACTTCTTTTGCTAATCCAAATTTGGGTTGGGAAACATCTGAAAGTTTCAATTTTGGAATGGACGTGGCATTATTTTCAAGCCGAATTAATGCTTCAATCAATTATTATAATACAAACACTTTTGATTTATTACTGAGCCAAACCATACCAAATACCAATGGTTTTGAAACATTTTTGAGAAATATTGGAGAAACCGCCAATAATGGTTTGGAAGTGGACTTAAAAACAGTCAATATTAAAAAAGGAGATTTTTCATGGAATACCAATATCGCTTTTTCTTTTAACAGAAATAAAATTGTTAAACTCACAGGCAGAAACCTTAATTTAGACGGAGTTGAAGATGATGATATTGCCAGTGGATGGTTCATCGGAAAACCTCTTGGGTCGAGTTTTGACTATGTTTTTGATGGAATTTATCAAACAGGCGATGACCTTTCCTTGATTAATGGGGCTAAAATAGGGGACATTAAATTTAAAGACATAAGCGGTCCTCAGGGTATTCCAGACGGAAAAATAACTCCCGCCGACAGAACAGTGATTAGCGATAATCAGCCTGATTTTCTTATGGGCATTACAAATATTTTTAGGTTCAAGGGCTTCAGCTTTTCTTCAACTTTAAATATCCGACAAGGTGGTCTTAGCCCAATAGCAACTCTAAATCCAGGTTCGAGCTTTTTTGACCAAGCCAATTTTTTAAATGTTCCTTATTGGACACCTAAAAATCCCATAAATACTGCCCCAAGAATAGATTATCGAAACCCCTTGGGTTATGGTTTTTATTCTGACAGAAGTTTTGTTAGGTTGCAAGACGTATCCTTGGGGTATGAAATCCCTAAGAAAATATTGAGCAAATTGCATATTAACACCCTTCAAATTTTTGCAAGCGGAAAGAACTTGGCAACTTGGACAGATTGGAAAGGGTGGGATCCTGAATTTGGTTCGGGAAGTAGAGAACCTGGTAATAATGGACCGCTTCTCAAAACATTCACTGTTGGTGTTAATCTTACATTTTAATTAACTGAAATCATGAAAAAAATAACTAAAAATATAGCATTTTTTGTCTTTGTTGCCTTTTTCGCCACCTCTTGC
>JAYUIP010000630.1:0-1743 GCA_043765945.1 Arcicella sp. | reverse complement strand
CTTTTCCCGAAAAAATAATCACTTTCATCCCTTTTTCACGGGCGGTTTCCACGGCTTTTATAATGTTCTCAGAATTGCCACTGGTTGAGATTCCCAACAAGACATCGCCCTGATTTCCAAGCCCTTCGATGAAACGAGAGAATACGTATTCGTATCCATAATCATTACTCACACAGGAAAGATGCGAAACGTCGGAAATCGCAATGGCAGCCAAAGCCTTCCGATTATCACGATACCGACCCGATAATTCCTCGGCAAAGTGCATCGCATCACAATGTGAACCGCCATTTCCACAAGATATTATTTTATTACCCGACAATAAAGCTGATGCCATCAAACGGGCAGAAGCTTCAATATCAACAATATTTTTCTCGTTAGAAAGAAAATTTTGGAGAACAATTTGAGCTTCATTCAGCTCTTGGGAAATGATGTCAAGCATTTTATAATTCTATAAGTTTATTCAAAATTACAAAATACCCAATAGGAATGTTCATTAATCGCAAAAAAACCTGACTGGGCGGATCAGGTTTTTTAACTAATTATAATTATGAAGTAATAATGTTTTTAGGTGTAGGCTATCACTAATTTCTGAAATACCACTTTCGAAATATAATACAAAGCAAGCCCATAAAATGAGGTTTGTCAATAGTCGTTTTTCTATCATTTTTCAGTAACACATAGTCGTTTTTCTACTAATTTTGGGGTTTTGTGTAGTAGATTCATACTTTTAGAGGATAGAGGTTAAATTTGATGAACCCCGAAAAGCCCTATTTATAATAAAAAAAGTAGGCATACCCATTCGAGTTTACCTACTTTATAATGTATTCTTACTCTATTAATCTAAAATTTATTTTCTAATAACTTATCCATAATAATTTTTCTGAGAAATCGCATACTGTAATAAGATGCTTTTCCCTCCTTTCAAATCCAATTTTTTCCTAATATTTGCCCGATGATTATTGACTGTATTTGACGCAATATTCAAAATATCCGCAATTTCATCATTCGTTTTTCCTTCGGCAACTAAGCTCAAAATACGGTTTTCTTGGTCGGATAATTTGTTGTTCCTAATGGGTTTGACGGGTTGCTGATTGTCCATTAAAAAGAGTGAATTTCTGGTTATATGACAAAGATATTTTGAACCATTAATAATCGCTTTCACACAGGTTATCAATTCTTCCAAATCCGTATTTGTGTTTAAATAGCCCATAACGCCCTTTTTTATGGCAGTTAACGCATCTTCTAAATCAGTGTTTCTGGTATAAAGAATAATTTTTGTGGAAGGATTGATATTTAGATTTTCTAATACTTTTAAGTTACTCATTCCTGACAAACTGCTACCGAGAATCAGAATATCAGGATTGTACTTTTGGAGGCATTCTAAGGTTTCTGTAAATGATGAGGCAGTTGCCTTCACCTCAAAACCTTCTTGAATCAAAGCATTTTTGATGGCTTCGACCATGATTTTTTCTTGTTGGGCAATGATAATTGAAGTAGGGTTCACGTCTATATTTTCTTTGTGGTATTTTGTTTACAATATACAAAGTACGAATTTTTTACAGAAAGAATGAATTTTGTTTAATCCATTTTTTTAATTATTCTAAATTTTAGTTAATAAGCACTCAAATTGAAAAATTTTTGTTCTTAAATTGACTATAAATAAACGATCAATGGAAGAACTACTTAAAAAAATACCGAACAATTATGAGCTAATTCTCTTTGATGGCGTATGTAATTTCTGTA
>JAYUIP010000629.1:0-14708 GCA_043765945.1 Arcicella sp. | reverse complement strand
AAGAAGCCAATGATTTTTTGGAGGTTGTGGGCAGGAAGTTCCAGTAAATATTGGCTATTTTGAAGAAGTTGCATCAAAATATTTCTAATAGAAGTGTTTTACAAAAGTGTTTTAGGTTTGGAAATTTTATCGGAATTGCGTAATTTAGAAATAGAAACGATTAAACAAATTAGAAATATGCCAATCACAGGGATAGATATTCGCAAAACTTACTTCTACAAAGAAGTTCAATGATTGAATCGTGAAGAACATATTAAGGAAGGTCGTGAAGAAGCACTTGAAATGATAGCCATTAATCTCTTAAAAAAAGGTATGACCATTGATTTTGTCTGTGAATGCACAGAACTATTCAAGTCCAAAGTACAAGAATTACAAAGGAATATTTAAAATTTTTTCATAAATTTAGGCTCATTTGAAAAAATGAGTTTTTTTGTTTTAACCACTATCAATAACTCCTCATGAAAAAACTGCTACTGCTCTGTCTATCAGTGTGTGTTTTCCATTCATACGCCCAAGAATACCCCCGCAAAGAAATTAACATCCGAAATTTTATTCAAGACATCGTTGGCAATCCCGACGGAGGAGTGAACGAGGATTTATTTGAATCACTGTACCAAAATTACCTCAATCCAATTGATCTCAATAAAGTTACTCGTGAGCAATTAGCCTCGGTTTATATCCTTTCGGAAAAGCAATTAAATTCTTTCTTTGATTATCGTCAAAAATCAGGTAACTTTTTGTCTATCTATGAGTTACAGTCAGTTCCAGATTTTGATTTGCGGACAATTTATAAACTTATTCCCTTCGTTGCCGTGAAATCCGATGGACTTACTTTTGGAACTTTGACCAATGGATTTAGTGGTTCTCATCAATATTTGTTGTTACGTTATGCCCAAATTTTAGAGACCAAAAAAGGATTTACTGATCCTACTTCCACCAGTAAAGTTCGTTACGAAGGTTCGCCGTTAAAATTATACGCCCGCTACAAAATGTTTTCACAAAAGGATTTTAGTTTGGGTTTTACCTTGGAAAAGGATGAGGGCGAAAGCCAATTAACAGATTTTAAATCATTCCATTTCAGTTTTCAAAATAAAGGGCGTTGGAAGAATATTACGTTGGGAGATTATCAACTTCAAATAGGGCAAGGATTGGTGTCATCGGCAGGATTTTATATTGGAAAAGGCTCAGAAACGGTGTTAACAACTCGCAGAAATCAGTTGGGCGTTCGACCTTACACTTCCACCTTAGAAAACAATTTTTTCAGAGGTGCTGCTGTCACTTATCAATTAGGAAAATTTGATGTTATTGGCTTTTATTCAAGGATAAAAAGAGATGCAAATATACTGCAAGATAAAGCCTTAAATTTAGAATATGCCTCATCACTTCAAACGTCAGGCTTGCACAGAACACCTTCCGAAATTGCGGATAAAAGTATTTTAACTGAGGAGAATTTTGGGACTGATATTACTTACAAGAACAAGGATAATACGCTCCAAATAGGCTTTACAGCTTTGAAAACTAATTTAGAAAAACCAATTCAAAAGGTAGAAAAGGATTATAATTTGTATGAATTTTCTGGTACTGAAAACCTTTTGACGGGTTTGCATTACAGCTATAATTACCAAAATCTTAACTTTTTTGGCGAAATTGCTCGTTCGTCAAGCGGAGGAATTGGAGCAGTTTCGGGTGTGTTAGGAAGTTTTGGAAAACGGACAGATTTTTCGGTTTTATTCCGAAAATATGACCGTAATTTTCATAGTTTTTATGCCAACGGATTCTCCGAAAATTCGAGAAATATCAACGAAACGGGTTTGTATTTTGGGGTGAAGCACGCCCTGACAAAAGAATGGTCAATGGCGGCATATTTTGACTATTTCCAGTTTCTTTGGTATCGCTATTTGGTGGATAAACAACCGACTTCGGGTTTTGATTATTTAGGTAGATTGACTTACCAACCCAATAAAACGTTACAACTTTTCTTTCAATTCAGGCAGGAAAATAAGGAGGAAAATACGAAGATTTCGGAAACTTATATTGACAAAGGCAAAGCAAAAACTCGTGAAATTACAGTTGTTAGGGATAGAACCCGCAGAATTTTCATTGCCAATTTAGATTACAAGATTTCAAAGATTTGGAATATTCAAACTCGTGCCTCATACAGTACGTATAAGTTTGATGGTCAGGACTTTACGCAAGGTTTTGCCATTGCTCAAGACGTTAATGCTGATTTAGGAAAGCTCTCATTTTCAAGCCGTTTAGCGTTTTTTAAGACCGATGATTACGACAATCGTCAATATTTTTATGAGCAAGATGTTCTTTATGCTTTCACGTTCCCAGCGTATTATCAACACGGAATCAGGCATTATTTGATGGCACAATATAAACTTACCAAAAACGTGGATGCTTGGGTACGTTGGGCAAGAACGGATTTATTTGATGGAGGTACTTTCAGTTCGGGTTTGGAAGAGATACCGCTTTCGCATCGGTCGGAGGTGAAGGTTCAATTAAGGTTGCATTTTTAATAAACAGAAACCTAAATTGCATAATTTCAAGTATCTTTACCTTTCAATTGATACAGAACAAGTATTTATTGAAATATTACAAGATTTTATTTAATAAACAACCTCATATTCCAAAACTTCGGTGAAAGAATACTAAGAAAATGCAAAGAAATTTTTATAAATCGCACCCCTGGCACGGCATTCAAATTGGAGAAGATATGCCAAAAATCGTAACGGCATTCATCGAAATTGTGCCTACTGATACCGTTAAATATGAAATTGATAAGGAAACTGGTTATTTGAAAATTGACCGTCCCCAGAAATTCTCCAATATTGTTCCTGCCCTTTACGGTTTCGTTCCCCAGACGTATTGTGGCGAAAATACGGCAGAATTTGCCCGTGAAAAATCTGGTAAAAATATTGAAAAAGGCGATGGTGACCCATTGGATATTTTAGTTTTATCCGAGAGAACCATCACGCACGGAGACATTATTTGCCAAGCAATTCCCATCGGAGGCATCAGAATGATTGATAAAGGCGAAGCGGATGATAAAATTATTGCCGTTCTGAAAGGAGATTCAATGTATGGAAGTTGGACAGATATGACTGATTGCCCAAAAGCTATCATCGACCGTTTGGTGCATTACTTTTTAACGTATAAAAATATTCCAGGAGAAGAAAAAGTGGCGGTGGATATTGACGCAGTTTACGGTGCGGCAGAAGCTCACGAAGTGATTTTGAAATCAAGAGAAGATTATCGGAATTTGGTGGGATAGTTTTAAGTGAACAATTATCAGTAAACAGTAAAAAATAGTAGCAAAATAAAAAAGCCGTTTTGGAACTATTGTTTCGAAACGGCTTTTTTGATAGTTGATAACTAATCGGAATTATGTACAATTTGGCGGAAGATTTTAAGGTTCAACTTCTCTGAAGTATAGAAAACAACATATTTCGTCCTCTATATTTCGGAGAAGTGAAACCTTAAAAGAGTCCACCAAATAATAGATAATTCCGTAACTAATTAAAGTTCCTTCTTCACCAAATAATCATCCGAAATTAATTTGAAAACGTAACCCGAAATCCAAGCTACGTCGCCACCTTTAATGAAATAAAACCGCTTTTGAACGCCATCACGGGCATATTCTTTCATAATTGTTTCCAAAATTGTTGCTCCAGCAATGATGTCTTGATTGTTGTATAATTTTGTGGTAATCAATTTTACATCTTCTTCGGCAATTTGCTTCACGATTGGGTCAGCAATTTTTCCGAAGTCGGGCGTAATCAATTCTTCGTAATTAGACACCGCCATTTGGCGAAATTTCTTTACATCTTCCAATGAAACTTCCACGGGACGACCAATAATTGCGGCACGTTCTGGATGCAATAAAGTGTTCATTACAAACGCAATTCCACCTAATAAATAAACGTTTTTACGATTTTTTAAACCCACTCTGCGATTCATTTCTATTGCCATTTCCTCACGAATTGGGGCAATCTCGGCATCTACACCCGCAATATATCCTTTCAAATCGGCATCGGGATATTTAGTTTTCACGATTTTACCAAACGCCTTTGTTCCATAAGGAAAATTCACGGCTTCAAATTTAGAGCGGTTCAATAAATAGCCTCCTTTCACGTTTCCACCGCCAATATCCATAATTGAAGACGACAAATGTAGTTCAGGAACAATCATGGATAAAGCACCATATTTTGCCTCATCTTCAAATGAAACCACATCAATTTTTTGGTTTGGATTTTTAACAGCATCTCTAATAGCAGCAATTAATTCCGCTTCTTTGCCTGGGGCTTTGTCGGTTGCTTGCTTCAAGCCGCTACTCATCACTACAAAGAGGCGATCAGTAATTACTGAATTTTTAATCGTTGCTGTATCCATCAAATCTTTAACAGCCAAAGCCGTTTCCTTAATTGCCGCTACCGATAAAGCACTTGGTTCAGTATTGATTGACATACTTTTTTTGAGACTATACGTTAAGCCTTTTTTGGCAGAAACCGAAACACCAATGATGCTTAATTTAACGCCTTTTGAGCCAATATCAATTCCTGCAAAAAGTTCCTCCGTATCTTTTAAGCCACTCATTAATTGCGTCAGAGCCTTTTCGCTCATCGTCATTCTCAGAGAGTGGTAGATTTCAATGGCTTTTTGGAAATTTCTCCCCGCTTCAATAATATTTTCTTGATCACGGTACAGGAAACCTAAGTTCTCGTAAGCCGCTGCTTCCCAATATTTTTCCTTATTTTTAACAATATTAAGTGCTTTGTTAAGGTATTCTTCGGCTTGGTCATACTGTTTTACTTCACGTAAAGTATTACCAGCTTTGATAAATTTTAGGGCTGAATTCAAATCTTGTGTCTGTGCAAAGCCCGTTGCCCACACAAACGCTGACATAAAAATGATAAGGAATAATTTTTTCATGATTGGGTTGGAATAATAATAATAATTAGTTGATTTAATAATTGTCAATGTCAAAAAGCCTAACACATTTGATTCTAATAATTTTTAGAAATTTCCAACGTAGAAAGGCAATTCGACTTAAAAATGAATGAAAAATTAGTTGTCGTATAGAGGAGAACTTGCAGAAGCGGGGTCAATATCTTTGAGTGTATCCTTCTTGATTACTACCCTTTTTTTATTTTTTTGAACCTTTATTTTGCCCTTCACGGTTTTAGAGGATGTAGTTTTTTTCAATGCTGGAAGTGCTTTTTTAACAGGTATTTGTTGGCTATTTGATTCAGCTGAAGAGACTTTAAAATTCAATGATAAAGTTGAAGAAAAAACTAATAAAAATGCGATAAATAATTTTGAAAAATAAGAAATTGAAGTAAAAGGAGTGCTTTTGATGATGGTAAAATCACCACAAAACGGCTGTTTTTTGGATACGGATTTCATTAGATTAAGGAATTAAATTATTAATGGTCTGATTAACAGATAGTTATTTCGTTACGAATGTAACCATCTTCCTGTTTATAAACAAAAAATGTTCCAAAGATTTGCAAATATAGACTTTGGAACATTTTGATAGATAAAATTATAAAACTTTATTTCGTCCCAATCACCTCATTTCCTTGCAAAAGCATCTTCAATCCCGTTACTTTTTTTGTCGCTGGGTCACGGACAAAAATAATGGTTGAACCATAGGAACTGGTTGAAACGTAAGTGTCAACGTCTTTTTGTTTGAGTAATTTGTTGTTCCCGTAACTATCCGCTTCTCCGTAAAGAAAACCACCGTCTTTTGTAATTTTATAAGCGGCAAAATATTCCTTCATTTTGTATTCTCCCACGAATTCATCTAAACTGTCTGTAACAATCTGTTTTTGAAAAATGGGCTTTTTGATAGGTGTTGGTTTTGCTGAAATGCTTGTATATGCACCTACACACAAGGCAATAAGGATAAATTTTTTCATGGTATTTCGTTTGATTGTTTTATTAGTTATCAAATATAAGTGGTTGCTTTAAAATAATTGATATTTTCATTAACAAATAGCTGTATTTCCAGTCGATAGCTGACAGCCAAATGCCAATAGCCCATTTAATAAACCGCCATTGTTTCATCAATTTCATTTGCCCAAGCGTTGATGCCGCCCGTGAGGTTTTGCAAATTTACAAAGCCATGATTTTGTGATAAATACTCAATTACACTCGCCGACCGAAAGCCGTGATGACAGTAAACTACAACCACTTTATCCTTCGGAATATGCTTAATATTGGTCGGAATATTACTCATCGGAATCAATACTGAACCCTCAATTCGGCAAGTTTCATATTCATTCAAGTTCCTTACATCTAAAATAAAAATATCTTCTTTATTATTTACTCTTTCATGCAACTCTTGAACGGTTATGACTTGTTTAAACTCCTGATTATCAGTTAACTGTGGTTGTTTTTCTCCCGCTGGGAATATCAATTTTTCGGCATTTTTTCTACGTTTTACTTTTATTTTTTGGGAAGTATTTTCCAGTAAATCAACCATTAAAAGTTGTCCGCTTAATACGGCTCCAATGCCCGTAATCATTTTAATTACTTCATTGGCTTGATACATTCCTAACATCCCTGGTAGAATTCCTAAAACCCCAATTGTCGCACAATTTGGAATCTCTAAATCAGAAGGTTGTTCGGGGAAAAGACAGCGGTAAGTTGGTCCTAAATTACCGTCCGAATCCTTAAAATTAAAGACCGAAACTTGTCCTTCAAATTGGTGAATAGCTCCATAAACGAAAGGTTTATTGAGTTTCACACAATAGTCATTAATCAGATAACGAGCCGTGAAATTATCGGTACAATCCACGACAATATCATAATTTTTGATAAATGTTTCGGCATTTTCAGGTCGTAAATTTTGCTTAAATGCTTCATATTCAATCGCATCGTTCATTTTAGCCAAATGTGAAGCCGCAGTGGTTGCTTTCGGACTGCCAATGTCTTCAACTTTGTAAAGCACTTGTCTTTGCAGATTGCTCATATCCACTGAATCAGCATCTAAAATTCCGATTTTACCCACACCCGCCGCCGATAAATACAACAAAACAGGGCAACCCAAACCACCTGCTCCGACCACTAAAACTTTTGAATTTTTCAGTTTTAATTGTCCTTCTAACCCAATTTGAGGGAGAAGTAAATGTTTTTGGTAACGATTTTTTTCGGAGGAAGAGAGCACGGGATATGACATTGAAAATTATTAAAACTAAATTTACACAAAAAAACCTTCCCAACAACGTTGAGAAGGTTCTTAATATTTTTACTGACCTCAGAATTACAAAGTCAAAGTTCCTCTGCGAGCCGCAGCAACTAAGGAGGCTTCTAAACCATTTTTGTTGATCGTACGAATCGCTTTTCCAGATACTTTTAACTGTACCCAAACGCCTTCCGACTCTAAAAAGAATTTCTTTGTGTGAAGATTAGGGAAAAATTTACGCTTCGTTTTGTTGTTAGCGTGTGAAACATTATTCCCTACTTGTGTTTTTCTTCCTGTTAATTGACAAACCTTAGCCATGATTACTCCTTATTTTTGTTATGTAAAATCGCCTAAAAAGCGATGTAATAAATTCATTTTTCAGTTCTCTCTGAAACGAACTGCAAAATTAGGAATTTATTCTTAACGATACAATTTATAAGAAGAATAATTTGAAGAATATCTTACGAATTCCACAAGAATTAATTAAAATTCACGTCTTTTAAAAATTCAACCTTTTTATTTTACTGCTTCCTAAATTTTCTATGGTCACTATGTTTTCTATGTGTTTACAAAATCATTACATTTGCCTACTACTTTTAATTTTGATTTATGTTCAAAGCAATTGCCACGTCCTTACTTTGGCTCACAAGTTTGCCTGTGTGTATTTACACGCTCATTACGTACTTGTTCTCATACACGCTCGTGCTTGACCATTGGTCGGCAGGATTTGTGATGATGAGCCTTCCTTTTGCGATGTTAGGATGCTTCGTTATTGCTTTCACGTGGCTTTTTATTCGCCCTGCCAGAGCCATTTTACCCATTATGGTTTTGGCGTTGGGTTATCCATTTATCAAACGTACAATTGTCTTCAAAGATCCACAAAGGGCGGCAAATTCTTTGTCTGTTTTCAGTTATAATGTCTTTGGTTTTTATGGTGATAATTATGATGAAAAGAAAGATAAAGCCAAGAAACTTATGGCTTATTCCATTGATTATGAGGCAGATATAAAATGCTTTCAAGAGTTTTATAATTTGGATGATGATGAAAGATTCCAGAATTTAATCCCCATGTTAAAGGAAAATCCCTACTTTGTGAGTAACAAAGAAAAGTGGAATCCTGGCATGGTTGGTTTGATTATTTTCTCGGCATATCCCATCATTAACCGTGATGGAAAAACCTTTGGACGTAGAAATGCCAACGGTTATTTAATGGCAGATATTGCTCGTAAAAAAGATACCATCAGGGTTATTAATATCCAATTGCAATCTATGGGAATTAGAGTAAATAAAGTGGTAAGCAAAGTGGAAGGAGAGAATTATGAAGAAGCAAAAAAGGAGGGAAGAGGCATTATTTCATCTTTAAAAACTGGTTTCGAAAAGCATTCCGAAGAGATTGAACCGATTGAAAGACTGATTAATGATAGTCCTTATCCCGTGATTTTGTGTGGAGATTTCAATGAAACGCCCTACGGAAATGCCTACGGAAGCATCAGAGATAGACTAAAAAATGCTTTTGAAGAGGCAGGAAATGGCTTTGGATTTACCTTAAATCGAAGCCCAAGAATTGTGAGAATAGACAATCAATTTTGTTCAGAATCCATTAAAGTGCTTGATTTCAGGACACTTAGCGATGTAAAGTTATCGGATCATTATCCAATTTTGGGGCGATATGAGATTAGGTAATTAGGGATTGGGTAATTTAGTTATTAGAGATTAGACTGAAACATTGATTTAAGGGTTCTAATAACCAGTAACTAATAACCAATTTCCAATCCCCAATAAATAATCCCTAAAACGATTTCGCAATATTCGTAAATTCACGAGATTTCAATGATGCTCCGCCAATTAATCCTCCATCCACATCGGGTTGGGAGAATAACTCTTCGGCATTTTTTTCGTTGCAACTTCCACCGTATAAAATTGAAGTTTCGTTTGCCACATTCTGACCGTATTTTGTGGCTAAATGTCCTCTCAAATAAGCGTGCATTTCTTGTGCTTGTTGTGATGATGCTGTTAAGCCTGTGCCAATTGCCCAAATGGGTTCGTAGGCAACTACAACTTTACCAAAATCTTCCGCAGAAAGGTGAAAAAGACTATCAGTTATCTGTGAAGCCACAAATTCAAAGAAACCTTCGCCCTGACGTTGTTCCAAAGATTCGCCACAACAGAAAATTGGAGTCATACCATTTTCCAAAACAATGTTCACTTTTTCTCCTAAAACTTCGTTAGTTTCATTGAAATACTGACGACGTTCTGAGTGTCCAACCAGCACGTGCGTAACCCCAATTGACTTCAACATCGAAGCTGAAATCTCACCTGTATAAGCACCAGAAGCCTTGTTTGAACAATTTTGAGCGGCAATTCCCATGTTGGCAACGGCACCTGTATGTTTTTGTAAGGTTGGTAAATAAATAGCTGGCGGTGCAATAATAACCTGAACGTCAGAATTCACTTCATCTTTTACCATGTGAACAACTTCTGATGCCAAAATCATGGCTTCATCTATAGTTTTGTTCATTTTCCAGTTTCCTGCAACAATTTTCTTTCTCATTTTATGCTTGATTAGTTTTTGGTAAAATTAAGAATGGTAATCTTTATTTCCGAATATAGTGGGTGGTTATTAGTTATTAGTAAGGTATGAATAGTTAATTGCTTGAATACCAGTATATTAAATAATAAAAGAGGAGATAACAATTTAATTGCTATCTCCTCAACTAACCGATTACCAATAACTAATAATCAATCACTATATCTTCAAAGCCGCAGGCAACGCAACCTTGGCTCTTTTCGTTTTTGCTTTGCGGTTAGTTAGTGCTTTTCCACGTCCTGCCGCACGAGAACCCATAGCTGCATTCGCAATTTGTAATTCAGTAATTTTTTGTTCATAACTGGCTATCAATGAGGCACTTTCAGATTTTTTTGCTTCCAAGTCAGTCATCATTTTTTTCATTTGCCCATCTAAAACAGCAAATTTAGAACCGATTTCCTCATTCTGACGTTTGAAAATATTGACCTGTTGCTCTAACTTTGTGATTTCCACATTTTTGGATCTTATTTGGTCTTCCAAGGTGTTTTTCACTTCTTTTAATTCTCTAATTTCCTTGTGTGAACGTTCAACATTCACATCAAGACGGTCTTTATCTTTGGCTAAATCAGCGTATTGTTTTTGACTAACACACGAGCTAACCATCACGGCTAACGTTAAAACTACACTCACTTTACGGAGAACTGTGGTCATGATTTTTTTGGGTTATGAATTAATATTTTATAAGGGCTAAGTATTTGAAAATTAACATAATATGTTTGAATATTTATAAAAAACAAGGTATCTTAGAGTAAAAATAATACAATAAATTTTGGCAGAAAATTTTATTTATAAATTCTCTGAAAATTTTAATGAAATTTGAAAAAACTTCTCTCAAAAACACATGAAACGCTCGTGGTTAAAAATAATGTTTCTTTCCATAATTCCATATTTAAACTATGGTCAAGAAGAAAAAATACCTGAACGACAGGTAATATCAAATCTTGCAATAGAGGGAAAACCCACCGCTAAGACGGTAAAATTAAAACCTGTTACTGACGAAAGATTTGGATTTCAGCTTGCTAAAAGGCGGAAGATAACAAGAATACCGTTTGAATTTCAAGCAAATTTAGTCATAGTCCCCGTAAAAGTCAATAACTCAGACACTTTACGTTTTATTTTAGATACGGGCGTAAGTTCAATTTTGATTACTGACCCTCAAATTGCCAAAAAACAATTTATGAAATTTGCTCGTAGTGTTAAGATTTCTGGGGCGGGGGAAGGCAATGATATTGAGGCAGGAATTGTATTAGATAATACCATAACGATGGGCGACATGATTGGTTATCGTCAGAATTTGGTGGTTTTGAAAGAAGACGTTTTGAAATTGAGTGAGTTTGTTGGTAGTCCGATTCATGGGATTATTGGTTACGAAATTTTCAACCGTTTTGCCGTTACGATTGATTTTGGCACGAGTGAAATAATTCTTGAAAATCCTGAACATTATAAATACAAACCAAGCAAAGGCGAACGTTTCCCAATAACAATTGAGGAAAATAAACCTTATTTGAGTACGGTTGAGTTAATTAATGACAAGCAAAATCTACCGTTAAAAGTAATTTTAGACACAGGTGCGGGTCATGCAATTTCCTTAGATGCCAATCGAAACAATGGAATTCCAATGCCTGAGAAAGTGGTCAAGGCTCAATTAGGTCGTGGTTTGAGTGGGGTTATTAATGGAAGTCTAGGAAGAATTTCTAAATTACGTTTGGGGAAATTTGAAATGAAAAACTTGGTTGCTTCTTTCCCAGACAGTGCTTCTTACCGCATTAAAGGAACAGAATTGACTGAAAGACAAGGGAATATTGGCTGTGAGTTTCTACGGAGATTTAGAATTACCTTTAATTATCGTGACCAATATGTTGTGTTGAAACCCATCAATCGCCGCATGAAAGAGCCTTTTGAACACAATATGTCGGGCATCGAATTGATGGCGAGAGGAGAGGATTTTCATGAATATACCGTTGATAGAGTGATTGAAAATTCCCCTGCCGAAGACGCAGGACTTTTGCAGGGCGACCGTGTGATGTTTATCAATAACAGGTCTTCCAAAGATATTTCAATCAGTGAAATTTATAAATTATTTCAGAGAGGAGAAGGGAAAAATATTAATTTAATAATGAAAAGAGGGAATGAGATGTTTTTTGCAACGATTAATTTGCGGAGGTTAATTTGAGAAATAAGAGTTTAGAAATTTCTCATTTAAAACTATACAATGCCAACATCTTCTCATTAAAAAATATTTCTAACCTACTTTGAATCAACTCCGATTCCATCTTTTCCAAGGCATTTTTAGCCATCAGATAATCATTAGATGTAGCATAGCCCAACTTGAATTTTTCAGAAACAACACTTAAACTGGTTTTCATGGTATTCATTTTTAGGGAGAGAACCTCTAATTTTTTCTTTGATAATTTTATTTTCTCCACCATCTGTTCAATGGTATTTTGAAACTGAATGATGGTATTTTGCTTATCAAGTTGAACGCTTTTTTTATCTATTTCCGATAGAGACAGCTTATACTTTTGTTGGAATCCATTGAAAATAGGCATTCGGATTGTTAAACCGATAAAGAAATACTTGTTTAAATTTAATTGACTGAAAAAACCAAAGGGTTTATAACTTCCGCTCGGAATAGAAAGAGGTTCCCACAATTTTTCATTTTTTCCATTGACTTTCACATACTTTTCACCCTCTTTGAAAAGTGTAAAAGGTTTACCTCCATCCGATACAAATATCTCGCTTGGTGAAGCACTCGAATAAGTAGAGTTTAATCCAACTGATAAGCCAATGGTAGGATATTTCAAGTATTTTGTTAATCTGATATTCTCATCGACAACATGCTCTTTTAAATCATTGATTTTCATATCGGGATGTCTGTTCTGAATCCGACTAAAAATGCTTTGTAAATTCTCTTGACTACTTACTTCGGTTGAAGTAAAATCAATATTTTTAATATCAATGGCATTTGATACTGGCAAGTAGAGTAATTGTTTCAATCCTGAAAATGCGATGTTCAATTCATTCTGTAAATTCAATAAATTAAGTTCATCCAAACTCAATTGGGTCTTGATATTTAGTAAGTCTAAGTCCGTCAAAACATTAGCACTAATCTGTGCTTTTACAATTTCTATTTGTTGATTCAATAATTCTACTTGCTTCTGGTTCAGTTTGATATTTTCCTTCGTGATAAGTACACGCAAATATGCCTGATGAATATCCATTATCAATCTGTTTTCATGGATTCAAGAGACAATTGAGATATTTCTTGGTTAATACTGGTCTGGTTAATTCCATTTTGTATCTGAAATCCATTAAAAATGGTAAAGTTTGAATTGATGGCAAGTGAAGTAGAAAAGATATTCCTGTCCACAAATTGGTTGCTGTAAGGGTCTATACTACGCCCCAAATTACCACTTGGCGAAAGGCTTGCATTCACACTTGGGTAAACCGAATTTAGAGCTTGTTCGTGGTAGATAGCGTTCTTTTGTATCTCCAAATTGCCTCTTTTGAGGTTATTATTTCTATTCATCGCCAAACGGACACAATCCTCTAAACTGAGTAGCTGATTGTTTTGACAAATAGACTGGAATGACCCAAAACAAGTAATAATAACGCAGAATAAAGTTTTATTGATTTTCATAAAGTGTTTGAATTAATGAAATGATGTATGCTTTCTGAGGGTCTTCGATGAAGAAAATTTCTAAGATTCTTTTTATCGTATTTTTCAAAAAAATATTTATCTCGGTTAAATCCAAAAATGATGATAAATTTTCCTTTGTGAGTTCGATGAGTTTTTGGGCATTTTTATTTACAAAAAAATCAGTCGTTGCTTCAAAAAGTTGTTCTTGAAAAACTGGATTTAAGTCTTTGATTTGCTCATACAAAAATATAATTCAAAATGCGTCGTCTGCTGTTAATGCATTAAACAATAATCATCCAGTACTCGTTACACGACTTAATAGCGATGGAATCGGTCATGAAGTCGTAATTACAGGTCATGATGAATTTTTAGCTGGAAATATTCTTAGTGTAAGATATCATTATTATGATCCTCAAACTGGTTTTTATAATATTGCAGATGACAGCACTTTTTATAATCTTATCGAAATAAGTGGCAAAAAATGAAAAATACTATGAATTACAAAATAAATGCTCTTTTAGGTTTTTTCATTCTATTGAATTACTATTCTCATGCTCAAAAACAAGAACCAGACGAGAAACTCCGTTCTGCTTTGTCCAATAGAAAAACTAAAGATTTAAGGTCTGAAAACTTTAAATCCAGGCTTAAATATCTGAAAGAAAACGTTCACAATAGACTTCATTCCAAAGATTCTATTTATTATTACATTGACTCTATTAGAATTGATTGTGACAAATATGTGATTGGAACACAGTCAATTACTTCACTTAATGTCATTCAAGATAAGACTTATACGCCTAATGGAGGAAAAATATATATATCATTGAAAAAAGGCACAAAGTTTAAATCACTCAATGCTATTATGAGAGAATCCATAAAAACTCGTAAACATTTGGTAACATCATATACAATTGATGAAAAGACAAACGTAGATTCTGTTGGTATCAAGATTGATACATCTTGTATTAAAAAAGCGGAAATGGTAAAAGATAGTTTAGGAAAGTATGCCTTTACTATTACAACAACGGATTTTGAAAAAAGAAAGAATTATCGGAAGAGAAATAAAGGAGATGGACCGTCTCTAATTATCAGGTAAAATGAAGTGATATAAGCGTTTTATCAACTTAGACAAAGCTAAACAAGTCACATATATCATTCTATTTATCGTTTATTTAGCCCCCTTATTGATTAGTAACTCAAAGTAATTTTCAAAGGCGAATTATCAAAAGTGATTCGCCTTTGAAATAATTTTAGTGTTTTTTAGTCAGCGTTCTAATACTCTCAAACAT
>JAYUIP010000628.1:0-1744 GCA_043765945.1 Arcicella sp. | reverse complement strand
ACCGTAAGTTGCTTCTTTATTCCTCCTCTGGTTTATGTACTTTTTGTAAAAAATATAGCCACTTATCATAAATACATAGCGGGATTTTTTATTATTTATATCTTCGTGAGTTTATATTATTATTGGAAAGAAATCGAATCGTATAAAGTGTTAAATTTGAAAAATGATTTACTTTCTACCCTAAAATTTACGGAACAAAAGTTTAGTGAAAGAGTTAAATCTTTGGTCATTTATAACAATATTGCTGCAATTCCAATGGGGTTTTATGGTTTTATTGCTTGTTCACAATTAGGTCATTACATAACTAATAACGAACATGAAATTACTCCAATTGAACTAATCCTTGCGGCAAGTTTCAATATTCCATTTGGCTATTTTTACATGAGATTTATCATCAAAAAATTATACGGAGAACATCTTCAGAAACTCAAACAATTACTCACAGAATTAGAACAAAATTAGACCAAAACAAAAATGACAAATCCTATTAAATTATTTCTCATCTCCTTGATTTTTAGTTCGTTGTATTTCACGCAACTGTACGGACAAAAGGAAGACAAATCACTATTGTACGAGATTTCGGGCAATGGGCTTTCACAACCTTCTTATTTATACGGAACAATTCATATTATTTGTAAAGATGATTTTGTGATGACGGAAACCACCAAACAGAAGTTTTCGGAGACTCAACAAGTCTATTTAGAAATAGATATGGACGACCCAAAAATGATGCCCGACATGATGAAAAGTATGTATATGACGGATGGCTCAACCATAAAAACCTTGTTATTAGAGCCTGATTATCAGAAGGTTAGCCAATTTTTTAAGGACACTTTGAAAATGAATATTGGCACGATGGACAAAATGAAACCTTTTGTGTTGAGTTCGTTGAGTGTTACAAAACTATTGTCGTGTCCGACCCAAAGTTATGAAGAAACTTTTATGAAAATGGCGAAAGCCGAGAATAAAGAGATTCTGGGCTTAGAAACTGTCCAAGATCAATTTGGAGCAATAGATAAGATGGGAATGAAAAAACAGGCTAATATAATGCTGGTAAAATTAGTTGAGAATTGGAATGATGGCAAGCAGGAAATTAAGCAATTGATTACCGATTATAAAAACCAAGATGTGGAAGCATTGTTGGCAGACATGGAGAAATCAAAGTCAATGGATGCGGATTTTGAAAACGACTTATTGGTTACACGCAATCAAAACTGGATTCCAAAAATTCAACAAATCACCAAAGAAAAACCAACCTTCTTTGCCGTCGGTGCGGGGCATTTGGGAGGTAAGAAAGGCGTGATTGCTTTGTTGAGAGATGCTGGTTTTACGGTGAAGGCGGTTAAATAAATACTGAAAATAGAAACCGCAAGGACGGGAAGACGCTAAAAAATTATTGCGTCCTTCCGTCCTTGCGGTTTTTTTATAAACTATATTTGTAAGAAAATCCGTTATGCTCAAATTATCCGAAATCTATATTTATCCGATTAAATCATTAGGTGGAATTCGTTTAGAAAAGTCTAATATTACTACTCGTGGACTGGAACATGACCGTCGTTTTATGCTTGTGGATGAGAATGGACGATTTTTGAGCCAAAGAGAATACCCTCAATTAGCCATTTTTCAAACAGAAATTGAAGGGGATTTTTTAGCAATTACAAATAAAAAAAGTAACACGTCTCTAAGAATCTCTCTCCAATATTCAATCATCCACTCTTTTTCTCACTCAATCATCGTACAAATT
>JAYUIP010000627.1:0-1744 GCA_043765945.1 Arcicella sp. | reverse complement strand
CATTTAACATTCAAAGTTTCCCAACGCCAATCTTTGATAAGCAGGCGGATGTATATGCTTCCTTGCAAATGACCTTGGATAAGGCAATCAGCAACCTTTCTGCCACGACAGGTTTAGGTTTTGGAACAAATGATTTTATCTATCAAGGTGACGTAAACAAGTGGAAAGCCTTAGCAAATACCTTGAAAGCAAGATTATATTTGCACACAAAAAATTACGAACAAGCCATTGTGAGTGCAAATTTGGGCATTCAAAATACCAACGGCGATGCTTTGATTCCGCACGGAACCAGTCAGGGACAAAATACCAATCAGAACTATGATTTTTTCAGAGTGAGTCGGGCGGGAGATACGGGTTTTGAAGGTTCGTATTTGAGGACATTATTACAAAGTCGGATTAATTCAGCGAACGTAAAAACGAACGAAACTGCTCTGTATAATCACATCATAAAAGTAGGAATCACCGCCCCAAATAGCTTAGACCCAAACACAACCGACGGTGCTTTTGTGGCTGATGCTCCTCATCCGATTATTACTTCTTACGAAAATCAATTAATCATCGCAGAATCCGAAGCTCGTCTTGGCAATGCAAATGGGGCTTTAATTGCTCTGAATAAAGTGAGAGCGGGTTTAGCCAATGGTTATTTTAATGGAAAAACATTTTCTGGAACAAACAGAAAATATGAGGCTTACACCATTAATGATTTTGGCGTTTCGGGATTGGCAAATCTTAAAAATTTGCCTACTCAACAAGAAGCATTATTGTACGACATCATCAGTCAGCGGTACATTATTTTGTTGATGCAATACGAAGTTTTTAATGATTATCGTCGTTTGGCATCTGTTTCACCAGTGGTTCAATTGCCAATTCCTTTAACCGTTGGAAATAAGAAACCGCAAAGATTTATTTATCCACAACAAGAAATTAATAGTAATTCAAACGTGCCAAAACCAGTGCCTGATCAATTTACAAAGGTGTCTGTTTTCCCTTGATTGAGGTTGTTTTAATTTATTTAGTTGACGTTACAAAACTCTGGAAGGCTTTAACATGAACAACCGTATACGGAGACTAAAATTATGTACAGAAACCCTGAAAGGGTTAAATAAACCATACTGATTTATTTAACCCTTTTAGGGTTTAGTTAAATGCATCTTTATCCGTTTCACATACGGTTATTCGTATTAAAGTCCTTCGGACTACTGTTGATACTTATTTCAATTGACCCATAATGCAAAACAAATACAACCTCCCCACGCTTTCCGAAAATGCCTTTTTAAGGTACTTCAACTTCGCTGCCCTATATTTTGCGGAAGGACTTGCCCAAGGAATGTTGTTTGTGGGAATCCCCGCATGGATGGCTATGCAAGGCAAATCGCCCACTGAAATTGGTAAATTTGCCGTTGCCTGTTCTGTGCCGTGGACGTTCAAATTTATCGTGGCTCCACTTATGGACAGATACACCTATCTGCCCATGGGAAGAAAAAGACCGTGGGTTTTGCTGGGACATCTTGGATTAATGTTAAGTATTATTGCCTTTGCCTTCGTGCCAGACCCATTAAATAACTTAAATACATTTTTCGCAGCCGCTTTTGCGGTATCTTCTTTTGGAGCCATTCAAGATGCAGCGGGCGATGCGATGGCAGTTGACGTTGTGCCGCCCGACCAACAAGCCCGAGCCAATGGATTTATGCAAGGCTCACGCATGATTGGAAGTTCGTTGTCGTTGGTATTATGTAGCTGGATT
>JAYUIP010000626.1:0-1749 GCA_043765945.1 Arcicella sp. | reverse complement strand
CTTCAACACCCAAATTTTGCCATTTGTCTAATTCAATATCAAGGGTTTGACGTACGGATTTAGGTTGTAATCCTAAGGAATTTCCACATAAATAAATCTGTTGCTTTCCTTCATGTACGGGTAAATGAAAGAGATTTTTGAAGTCTTTTAAGGGGTCTTCTTGGTCAAGTTGTTGGGCAAATTGAAGGGTATTTTGATAGGTCATTTGTTTTGTTGATGATTAAAAGTGCTGTCATTGCGAGTGACTTGGTGTCATTGCGAACGCAGTGAAGCAATCTGTCGGCTTACGAGAAAAGGTATTCAAGCTCAACTTCATCAATCCGACAGATTGCTTCACTATGTTCGCAATGACACCAAGTCAACGTTTGAGAAATGCCACAAACTCTTCTGGTTTATCGGGCGTGAGAATGATTTTCTTTTGGTCTTTTGTTTCTACTAAAACAAAGTTATTTTTACGAGTTACATACCATGTCATTTTACCCAATTTCCCATTCCAAAACTTCCCAAAATTGCCAAAAAAACCGCCCACCCCGAAAGTACGTAAGCTATTTTTGACTTGGGATTCATCAATTTCTCGAACGGATTGGATGTTGTTTCTATCAATTTCAATAGTGTTTATCATGCGATGAATCAATAATTTATCGTCAGAAACGGAGTAGTTATTTGGGCGTAAGAGATAGACAATTATGCTGATGATTATGGGCAATAAGACAATTGAATCCATGATATTTGCTTCATCCTTGGGTATTAAGAAAAAAGCTACGACTAAGATTATTAGAAGAAATACGAGTACAATAACTGTGGAGATTTTATTGAATTTGTCTAAGGAAGTAGTGAATGTTATCATTGATTTGAGATGTTTGAGTTTGTGGCGTAAATGTAATTTATTTCCTTCAATTAAGAATCAGGTAGATGACAAAAATTATAAATTGTTGTCATTGCGAACGTAGTGACGCAATCTTTTAGACTGATGGAATTGAGTTTGAATACCTCTGCCCATAAGCAGATAGATTGGTTTAGCGAAACTCCGATTCGTTGCACTCGCAATGACACAACTCTGTTCGCAATGACAGGAAATTACATCACTTTCCACAATAATTTCAACGCCTCCATTAATCCTCCGTGATAGCTTGCGGCGATGGGTACGAAAATATTATCAGTTACACTGATTTGATGTTTTTCTACTTTCTGAACGTGATTAAGATTGACCAAATAAGACTTATGAACTCGAATAAATTTGTTCTTGGGTAACGATTCAATTGCCTCCGTCATGGTCATACGAGTGAGGGTTTTACGAGTTTTTTCTTTGAAGGTCAAATAATTTCCCTCCGACTGCACGTAGAGCAAATCGTCCACTACAATTCTGACTAAATCGTAGCCTTCTTTCACAAAAAGATAGGATAAATCCACTTCTTCGCCCTTCGCAGTTTGGGCATTGTCATATACTTTCTGACAGGCTTTCATAAACCTTGTGAACTCAATGGGTTTCACTAAATAATCCGTTGCGTTCAAATTAAAAGCATCCACTGCATACTGAGAATAGGCAGTTACGAAGACGACTGCCGTTTCCTTCGGTAATAATTGTGAAAAATCTAAACCCGTAACGTCGGGCATATTGATGTCTAAGAAAATCAAATCTACTGGATTGATTTTCAGGTATTCTAAGGCTTCTTTGGCACTTACAAAAGTGGCTTGGAGTTCAAGAAAACTGATTTTATTGGCGTGAGCTTTGATGACTTCCAAAGCCAT
>JAYUIP010000625.1:0-1750 GCA_043765945.1 Arcicella sp. | reverse complement strand
AACAGGTTTATTAATCTTGCCGAGTTCGTTTCTGACGGGAATGTTGATGGGGGTAAACGCCACACTTCTTCAAAAAGGAATTAGCCCTAAAACATTGGTTATCATTGGGTTTACGGCAGTAATTGGCTACGAGTTCATTACTTATTTTTTAGCAACGGGGCAATCGGGCGAATGGGATTGGTTTTGGCCCCAAATGATTCGTGGTTTCGGTTTTGGGTTTATCTTTGTACCAGTAGCGGGGCTTACGCTTTCGGGGCTAAAAGGTGACGCTGTTGCCCAAGCATCGGGGCTTTCTAATATGCTAAGGCTGTTGGGGGGAGCCGTTGGAATTGCCATCATCAATACTTATGTAACCAGAAGAATATCGCTTCACCGAGCCGATTTGATGGGCAATATTTCGCTCTATAATCCAGAAGCTAACGAGCGATTTTTTGGCTTAGTGAAAGGTTTTCAAAGTCAAGGAAAAACCTTGGAACAAGCTCAACAAATGGCAACTGGGGCAATGGAAGGCATATTATCATCCCAAGCCGCCATCATTAGTTACGCCGAAGGCTTTTTGATGATAGGCATCATCTGTGCTTGTATTTTACCATCAGTATTTTTTGCCAAAATCGAAAAAGGGGCTGTGGTTGATGTTGGTTCGGCTCATTAAAATACAATGCCACGAATACACAAATGAAATATGAATTTTTAAAAGTTTTTTGTTTAAATTAACCTAAAATTCGTGTATTCGTGGCATCCATATAATCAAATTTACGAAATCAAAAAATGCAATCAAAAGGCACAATCACCCAAGAAACCTTCAATTTTTTCAAACAAATTGAAGAAAACAATAACAAGCCATGGTTTGAAAGTAACCGAACATTATACGAATCTGCAAAAGCAAATTATTTAGAATTTATCGAAGTTTTGTTGCCTAAAATCAGAAAGATTGACCAAATTGTAGAGAAAGACCTCAAAAAATACGCCAGTAGGATTCATCGTGATGTTCGATTCTCCAAGAATAAAAGCCCCTACAAAAACAATATTAGCTCGTTGATTGAACGTGAATTGGATTATAAAAAATGTCCATTTTATATCCACATTCAACCTAATGGCAGTTTTATTGGCGGGGGTGTTTATCAACCCGAACCACCATTACTGAAAAGAGTTCGTCAGGAAATTGATTATAACAGTTCTGAGCTTCATACCATTATCGGTAAGCCGAGTTTTAAAGAAACCTTCGGAAAAATAACGGGGGATAGTTTAGTCAGACCGCCAAAAGGTTACGAAGAAGACAATCCGAATATCGAATTATTGAAATTGAAGTTTTACATCGTCCGTAAAGATTTTTCGGATGAAGAAGTAATGTCCTCAGATTTTGCGAATAGAATTGCTGAACTATACCGTGAAGCTATCCCATTTTTTGAGTTTTTGGATAATACGATTGAAGGGGAGTAAAATAGGTAATAATGACAACCGAAGCAACACAATTTCTCGCAAAATCAGACCCAATTTTGGCAAATATTATTGTCCAAATTCCTGAACTCATCGTTGAAAGTACAAATAGTGTTTTTCATGATTTGATGAGTTGTGTATTGGAGCAACAAATTCATTATCGAAGCACGAAGAAAACTTTTCAAAAAATGCTTCAATTGGCTGATATTGAAAGGCTTACCGTAAATAATTTTGAAGTATTTGAAGAAAAATCTTTCAATAACGCCAAATTATCCATCAATAAATACCAAACAGTTTTGGGCATTGTCGAATT
>JAYUIP010000624.1:0-1755 GCA_043765945.1 Arcicella sp. | reverse complement strand
AATCCTAAAAACTAACCCCTATTTTTAATCTGTTTTTCTAACTTAGAAATTTTGCTGTCAAGATTTATTAAGTAAACAATGATTCCTGCAAAAATGGTTGCAACGACCGCCACAACTACATAAATTCTGCCATTGGCATATAATTTATCTGCCATTTCAGGGTCGTTGGCGGTTGTGTCTTGGGCAAACATTGTTGCTGATATTAATAACAATGTGATTAGGGAAAATAGTTTTTTCATTTTTAAAATATAATAAAATCTTCAAAATTATTTTGGTACTCGGTTAGGTCGATTTGCTTGTTAGTTACTTTTCCTTGTTTAAAATTTAGCCTTAATATAAGATTATCCTTGTATTCAGAACCTAATGAATGATTTTCATACAACTCAAGCAATATCTGTTGGTCTATTATGAGCGGTAGATTCCAGTTATTTGTCTCTCTAACTACAAAAACATAACTCACTTCCTTGATTGAATCTCTCAGTTGTTTCAGTGACAATTTGAATTGAGCAGTATAACCTCCATTTTTGAGATAAATTGCTTTTGAAGTTTTTACCTGAACTCTTACAAGTTCTCCATTAAAATCTTTCACTACAAAAATATCATCACCAACATCTACCTCTGGAATTGCCACATTCCAACCTCTCAAAAGAAACTCTGACATCACAAACAAGTGTCCTGCCTTACCGAAATATAAATGCTCGTTAGGAAATTGGTTGTTCATATAAATCTAAATCTTCTATTTTAGTGTCTGATTCTGGATCATAAAATGAGACGGTCTTAATTTTTTTAAGGTCTTCTTGATTATACATTCCTAAAAGTAATGGAAGCACCGCCGTTTCTAACCATCCTAACATAGATTGAAAATTGCTTTTTCGCCCATAATTAACCACAATAAAACTCGCAGGATTGGCTTTATCTCCAAACTCTTCAATAATTTTCAATTTCTGATTTGGTAGAATTGAAAATCCGTAGCCACTTGATTGTTTTGTTAAATATACTCTTAAATTATCCATACCATTACATATTTTCTTGATGAATTTGCTCTAAATTTTTCAAGCGTAATCTTAAATCAGTAATCCAAAATCCCAGACAAATCCACCCGATAACCGCAGGATAAAAAACCATTCGCATGGTGTGTTCAGTGTCCATGGGTTTAAATCCTGGATTTCCACCGTTGCCTGGATGCAATGAATCGGTCATTCTTGGGAGAATAATCAGTAATGGTATTAATAAAGCCACGGCAAAAATATTATAAATGGCTGATATTCTGGCTCTTTGCTGCTCGTCATTGAACGAACCTCTGAGAATAATGTAAGCAAAATAAATTAATAAACCGATGGCTGCACCGTTGAGTTTTACGTCACTCGTCCACCAAGTTCCCCACGTGTATCTCGCCCAAATACTGCCCGTTAAGATTCCTACTATGCCGTACAAAATGCCCGTATTTGCATATTCAGAGGCTTTTGTATCGTACAGCATATTGGGAGTTCGCAAATATTTAATCGAATTCCAGACCGAAACCGAAAGCACCGCAAACATTCCAAACCACATCGGAACGTGAAAATATAAATTACGAGCGGTTTCGTATAATACAGGTTGCCGAGGAATTGGTCCCATAATTCCCCAAATCATCACGTAGGCTAACAGCACTACGGCTAAAATTTTATACCAATTTTTTTTCATTTTTAACTTTGCCACAAAGGCACGAAGACACGAAGAATTTTATTTAAAATCTACTTTTACCTTATCCATATG
>JAYUIP010000623.1:0-5138 GCA_043765945.1 Arcicella sp. | reverse complement strand
CGTTTTCCTTCAAAATACTCGCATAATCAACGATTTTTTGATTCAAAACACGATAAGTAAAAACTTCTGATTTCCATTTACAAAATTCTAATCCTTGTTCAAAAGAGACATAAATTACAGGATTTTTCATATTCTTGACATTTCCCCAGTTCTCTGGAATCATACTTTTTGCGTATTTTTTCGAGAAATAAACATCTTGATTGATGTAGTCTAAAAAGGCTTTGTAGTCATAATTTGTAACAGCCTTTTTTTCAATATAAACCCCTCTTTCTATCTCCGTAAAATTTTTGGGTATTTTCATTTTGCCAGCATCAAAAGTTAGATTTGTCAAACCTTGTTCGCCCTCAAAAGTATTCATTGATAGTTTTGTTTTTCCTTTTATGGGTGGTGACGGTGGAGATGGTGGCAAAGGCGGAACTGGCGGAGGTGGTGGTGGAGCTAATGGTGCAACAAAATGCTCTCCTGTACTTCTATCCGCTAAAATGGTAATAATATAATCCAAACCCTTACCCTTTGCCTTCATTTTTTTTAAATCAAAAGTGAATTTGGAAGGTAAATCTGATTTAATATCTCTCTTGTTGTTTCGGTATTTTTTCTTATTTTCTTTATTTTCTTTGAGTACCAAATGAATTTTATCATAGCTTTCTGTTTTCTTTTTATCAGTACTCATAAAAATACCAATATCTAAATCATATCCAATATTTTTCAGATATTTGACCACAACATCAATTGCTCCCGCAGAAACATCATTGGGATTTAAGGAAACAGCAACTCGATTATTCCCATGAGTTAAGTTGGAAACAGCTTTACCATTTTCAACTTTCACCTCATTACTAACCTCCGCATCAGGCTTTTTAATGACCTTAAAATACTTTTCATCAGGCATTTCAGCAACCTGATATTTCACCACTTTTTCGACTGAAAAAGCCATAAAAACTGCCCCCAAAATGGGCAAAATGGATAAATACGCTAATCGTTTCATAGGAGTTGATTTTTGTTTAGTGAATAAAAAATGAATACGGTCGGTCAAAGGCTTGCGACTGAATTGATGAGTCGTTGCCAAAGGTGATGTCCCAGTTGCTAATTTCAGTAAAAGTTGTGCGTACATCTGTGGATTATGGGTTTGTATCATGCGTGTATCTACCTCATATTCATGTACTTCCGAGAGCGAGCGTTGATACAACCACAAAATAGGATTAAACCAGAAAACGACTTTCAAGAGTTCTACAAACAGTAAATCATAAGAATGAAGAAGTCGAATATGCCATTTTTCGTGTTCTAAAATTTGATTGATTTCTGATGCTGAAAGATTAGAATCATCAATAAAAATGAGCTTGAAAAAGGATGAATTGGCGTAGTTGCTTTGCGTTGAAATGTAATCAATTTCACTATTTAGTCTTTTGATTTTCAATATTTTATAAACAGTTATTGAAAATTTTATTAACATAAATAAAATTCCTAAAATATAAATTCCTTGCAAAATAACATTCCAATCAAAAGAATCTTCAATAGAAACATTTGAAATTAAAGGTGTAGAATTATTCATTACCATTGGAACTGAACTCGTTTCTTCATATTCTACATTCGCAGGAACTTTTATAACTTCTTTAATTTGATAGGAAATTAAAGGCAGTGAAAGTCCGATTACTAAACTTGAAAGCAAGTAAATGCGGTTTAGCCTTACGAAAGTTAATCGTCTGAAAATGAGATAGTAAAGTCCGTAAAATATCGTTATACAGACACTGGATTCGAGTAAGTAGTTCATAATTTTTGGGGTAAAGACGAATGGCATTCGTCCATCGTCAAACGGAACGAATGCTATTCGTCTCTACATTTATTAACCAATAATTTTCCGTAAAGCCTCCAATTCCTCCTCCGAAAGTTGTTCTTCTTTCACCAAAAAAGACATTAAATTAGTGGCTGAATTATCAAAATAATTGTTCAAAACTTTCCTAAATGACTGTTTTGCATACTCCCCTTTCGTGATGATTGGGAAATATTCGTAGGTCTTTCCGTAAGCCTTATAGCCCAAATATCCCTTTTTTTCCAAAATCCTCACCACCGACGAAATGGTGTTGTAGGGCGGTTTTGGGTCTTCGTCAATATGCTCAATAATATCCTTGACAAAGGCAGTACCTAATTGCCAAAACGTTTGCATGATTCGCTCTTCTGTTCTTGTTAATTCTTCCATGGTTCAAATGTATAACTTATTTTTCAGTTTTACAACTAATATTTAAGTTGTTTAACTTATTTTTCAGTTTTAATAATTATTAAACAAAAATTCCAAAAAAGTAGGTACACTTTTTTGGAATTTTTGTTTTAACGTTGTATTTTGACAATACAAATATTGAAAATTAAGAAGGGAATATGAGCTTTTGGATGAATGGAACTATAAAATATGAATATTTAGAAATGTTAAAGGTTGAATTCTCTTAAAATCTTCACGATTATAAGTGTATAAATCAGTACAATATTGTTCAGCTATGGCAGTATGCAAACAATCATTAAAATCCTTGAAACCGATTTGATTAGCTAATTCAATAGCTCTTTCGAAAATATTTTTATCATAATTAACTGGTATAGAAGCAATTAATTGAGACAAGGAGGCATTAATTTCAGAAGTAGGCTGATTTAATTTTGCCAATACGAAACCTAATTCTTGAATACTTAACCAAGATATTGTAAAAGTTTCAGCAAGAATAGCGTCTTCAAGAAGTTCGTTAGATTCTATATTCTTTGTTGGATTTTGATTAATAGTAGCGTTAACCAAAACGTCAGTGTCAAAATATGTCATATCTTAGGATTATGGGTTTGATCAATCAAAGCCCTAATGTCAATATTTGGGTCAATTGTAGCGGTATTATCTCGATTGTGTTTAACCCAATTCAACATGACTTGCTTTCTATTCAATTTTTCAAGGTTTAAATCTTTGAGCGTTTTTACACTCACTTCAATTTCTTGATTATCAAAAATATTCTTCAATGACATTAAAAATGACATATTTAATTCCTGAGTATTGAGCCTGTATGTTGTTTGCATGGCATTTATTTTTTACAAATATAAGCAATTATCATAACCAAATGATTTTGAGAAATTGTATAGTCTGAACTGTATGAACCGATATTTCTAATATCAATTTACGAAACCAACAAAATTATAATAATAAATGGCAAATTTAACTAATTTTACTGTTCATTATTTCAAGTTCCAAAATCAACAAAACAATGAAAAAAATCTTATTTCTATTACTAACCTCCCTCACCACTTTTGCCCAAAATAACATCATCCCCGCCCCCGTCAGTTATGAAATGTCCACATCGGGTGGGATGAGTATGTTTATGTTGGATTCTCGCACAAGTATTGACGTAACGGACGATAATCCCGATGCAAAAAAAATTGCGGAAAATTTTGTGAGTTCTTTGGGATTTATGGGCGGACAAAAACCCATTTTCAAGAAAGTTGAAAAACCAACGGCACAAGATAAAGCGATGATTTTTACGATTAATAAAACGCCAAATACTCAATTGGGAAATGAAGGTTACACGCTTGACGTAACGGGTGAAACCATCAAAATGACTGCCAACAAACCCGCAGGACTATTTTATGCCGTTCAGACGCTTCGCCAAATGATGCCTCCACAGGCTGAAAACAAAGAATTTTCGATGGGAATGTTTCCGATAATGGGTTGCAAAATTGTGGATTATCCCCGCTTTGGATGGCGTGGTTTGATGTTGGATGTAAGCCGTCATTTTTTTACGAAAGAAGAAGTTAAAAACTACATTGATTTGATGGCTCGGTATAAATTGAACACCTTTCACTGGCATTTATCGGATGATAACGGTTGGAGAATTGAGATTAAATCGTTGCCAAAACTAACCGAAATTGGAGCGTTTAGAGTAGTCAGAAATGGAAGTTTTGGGAATCGTGACGATGTAAAAGAAGGCGAATCTGCTACGTATGGAGGCTTTTATACACAGGAGGAAGTGAAAGAAATTGTGGCGTATGCCAATGAAAGAAACGTAACGATTGTGCCTGAAATTGATGTCCCTGGACACAGCATGGCAGTTTTGGCGGCTTACCCAGAATTATCAACCCAAAAAGATTTAAAGCGATACGTAAATCCAGGAACAAATTTTATTGATTGGGGTAACAAAAAATTACTCATAGAAAATACGCTTGACCCTTCAAATGAGAAAGTTTATGAATTTTTGGATAAAGTATTTGCCGAAATTGCTCCATTATTTCCAAATAAATACATTCATATTGGTGGCGACGAGTGCTTTCATGATTTTTGGGAAAAAGACCCTAATTGTCAAGCACTTATGAAGAAAAATAACTTGAAAAATACGCACGAATTACAGAGTTATTTTGTGAAAAGGGTTGAGAAAATTATCAACAAAAAAGGCAAAACTTTAATTGGTTGGGATGAAATTTTGGAAGGTGGATTGGCTCCAAATGCAACCGTAATGTCGTGGAGAGGCATGAAGGGAGGAATTGAAGCGGCAAAACTAAAACACGATGTAGTGATGTCGCCAACTACGTTCGCTTATTTGGATTACACGCAGGGTGACCAATCCGTTGAGCAGCCAATTTACGCCAGTTTATCTCTGAAAAAGACTTATTCTTTTGAGCCAGTTCCTGACAGTACGGATGCTAAATATATTTTAGGTGGTCAAGGAAATTTATGGACGGAACAAATCCAAAACTATCGTCATGCCTTGTATATGACCTATCCACGGGCATTTGCGATTGCTGAAACGATGTGGAGTCCAAAAGAAAAAAAGGATTGGGATGGTTTTATGGCACGAACAGAAAGTCACTTTCAACGTTTCGATGTTGCCAATTTGAAAGTTTCAAAAGCGGTTTACGATGCCATTATTACGCCCACAAAAGACGGTGAAAAGTTGATATGCGAAATGGGAAATGATTTAAAAGGCATAGACATTTTTTATACCACGGATAATTCTTTTCCTGACAAATTCTCACTAAAGTATACTACTCCAATTGAAGTTCCCACAGGTCCAGTTACCTTGAAAGTGGCAACGTATAGAAATGGACAACCTTTGGGTAGAATGTTGAGTATTCCGAGGGTTGATTTGGAGAAGAGGGTTAACAAATAAGCAGTCGTCGGTAAATAG
>JAYUIP010000622.1:0-1760 GCA_043765945.1 Arcicella sp. | reverse complement strand
TATGCTTTATGGTTTTATTGTTACTTACAGACTGTTAAATGCCTTTGCTAAAATTGGCGTTTTTGCTATTGCCATGCAATGTTGCTCAAAGAATATCTCCGCCAGTCAATTCACGATCTTTATGACGATGGGAGCAATGGGGTCAATTGCAGGAGCATTTTTAGTAGGACCAATCAAAGAAAATTTCGATTGGAGTACTACTTTTATCTTTTTTGAAGGGTTCATTGGTTTGGCTTGGTTAATCCTGCAACTAATTAATATTGAAAAACACGTAGAAAAAATAAATGAAATAGAACACGAAAGTTCTAAGAGTTTGGTTATTTCTGCTTATGATGATTGAGGAACAGTTTTTATGATTCTGTCCAAACCAGCTTTGCCCGTTTAAATGGGTAAAACTGGTTTTTTTATGTAGATAAAACACCCCAATTTATCCATGTACGTCAATTAATAATATTGAACGCAATATGGAAATGTTGTAATATTATTGATTAATCATGTAATACTTCTATCTATTGTGGATGCTATTTTTGTTAAACTTAATAAGATAAAAAGAGTAAACAGTGAGCAAAAGTAAATCGCTTAAAGCAGGTGGAATAAATTTAGTACGAATCTTGAGCAAAAGTCTTTCAAGAAAATTGTAGCATAAATTATTAACCTACTTTAAGGATGAATTTATTTTTGATTTTCTTCAATCTGAAAAGCCTATTTTATTTATTTCATTCATTTTTAAAATCGTAGTCCATGAATTTAATCTGTTTCTCCCATCTACGTTGGAACTTCGTTTACCAACGCCCTCAACACCTTTTAGGTCGCTTCTCTAAGCATTATGTTACATACTATATCGAAGAATTTAATTTTACTGATGAAGAAGATGGATATAATTTTTACACGACCGATGAGAATGTCTGTGTAGTTACACCTCATTTAAAACACCATGTTTCTGACAACAACATTGACGTTCGCAAAATGAACGTTATTATGAATTTGTTTAAGGATAAAGCAATTTATAACTATATCTTCTGGTATTATACGCCAATGGCATTGTCGTTTACGAAGAGATTTAAGCCTAAATATACCGTTTTTGACTGTATGGACGAATTAAGTGCTTTCAAATTTGCTCCCCCAGAATTGAAAATTATGGAAGAGGAATTAATGGAGAAAGCGGATATCGTTTTCACGGGTGGAAACTGTTTGTATGAAGCCAAAAAGAATAGACATCATAACATTTTCTCTTTTCCAAGTAGTATTGATAAGAAACATTTTATGCAGGCTCGTCAAATTACGGAAGAGCAAGCAGACCAACAGAATATTCCTTATCCACGTTTAGGATTTTTTGGGGTTTTGGATGAACGTTTTGACATTGATTTAATTGAAAAAGCAGCAACAATGAAGCCTGAATGGCAATTTGTGTTGATTGGACCAGTCGTGAAAATTGACCCAAATACATTACCTAAAAATGAAAATATCCATTATTTAGGTGGTAAATCTTATCAAGAATTGCCTAAGTATTTGAGTGGCTGGGACGTAGCACTGATTCCTTTTGCCATTAATGAATCCACCCGTTTTATTAGTCCAACAAAAACGCCTGAATATTTGGCAGCTGGAAAACCCGTAGTTTCATCA
This sequence comes from Arcicella sp., assembly GCA_043765945.1. GTDB lineage: Bacteria > Bacteroidota > Bacteroidia > Cytophagales > Spirosomataceae > Arcicella. The sequence continues at coordinate 137 of JAYUIP010000622.1, read as the reverse complement.
CCTATTCGTGATGTGGTGAATCCTTATGGTGACAATAACTTAGTTCATATTTGTGATAATGCTTTTGATTTTGTTGAAAAAGTATCACAAGAACTTGCCGTAGAAGATAAGTCTGAATGGTTAGGCAGAGTTGATAA
>JAYUIP010000621.1:0-1760 GCA_043765945.1 Arcicella sp. | reverse complement strand
TACGAGTACGATTGATTTGAAACCGATTCAGAAAACCAACGCAACGCAGGTCTTTTATCTGGGTTTAACGCACCGTGATAATTATTTATTTATGGGTTGCAATTATCAAAAAGGCTTTTCAAATTTAGCGGATTCTGTTTATGTGGCAGTTATTAACAAAACCTCTGGAATGGTTGAAAAAGTGATTACCGATGGGCGTTGTGGTATGATTTGGAACGCTGGAAGTACCTACGGATTTTCTGGAAACTCCCTAATAATTGATGAAAATAATGACATTTATGTACACGGTACGGGTGATGGGGCAAAAATTCCGAGTGGAGTGGTGCGTATCAAGAACGGACAAACAACTTTTGATGCTACTTATTTTTTAGACTTAAAGAAAGCAACGGGCAAAGATTGTACGGGCATTATGTACTACGGAAATGGTAAGGCTTTAACTTGTCGTTCCGAAGACACAAACTATGATTTTTATCCCTTCGATGCGGACGAACCCATCTATAAATACTACAAAATTGATTTAGCCGCAAAAACGTCTCAGGGAGAACTTTCAACAACTTTACCAAAGGTTTTTGGGGCAAATTCTTTCATCAGTAAGTGGGATAATAATACGGTTTATTTTGGGGTAGCTGCCGCAAAAAGTAATGCTGTCTATTCATTGAGTATTGCCAATGGAACGGTTAAAAAGGAATTTGATTTAAGTTCTGGGGCGTGTAATGGTTTCACAAAATTTAATTAAAAATCAAACAAAATGATTGAAATTAATCATATCACCAAGGAATTTAAAGGACACAGAGGGCTAAATGATGTCTCGTTTACGGTGGGTGAAGGAGAAACATTTTGTTTGATTGGAGCAAATGGAGCGGGAAAATCAACGACCATCAAGATTCTGACCAATCAATTTAGCCCTACTTCTGGAACGGCAACGATTAATGGGGTAAATGTCTCTGAAAGTTTTAACCAAATCAAACCTGACATCGCTTACGTTCCCGAAAATTTGATGCTCTACGGACATTTGACGGGCATTCAAAACTTGGATTTCTTTTGTAATATCTCGGGTTTGGCATATTCAACGGACGAATTAGAAGCGTACTTAAATCAGGTCGGGTTAGACCAAAAGTTCTTTCATAAGAACTTAGAAAACTACTCAAAAGGCATGAAGCAAAAGGTGGGCATTGCCTTTGCCTTGGCGAAAAAAGCCAAAGTTCTATTTTTGGACGAACCCACTTCTGGGCTTGACCCAAAAAGTATTGCGGAGTTTTCAAGGTTAATCAGAACGCTGAAAGACAACGGAATGACCATTTTAATGACCTCCCATGACTTGTTCAGAACCATCAATGATGCGGATAGAATTGGGATTATGCGGGAAGGAAATCTACTCGAAATTGTGGATGCCAAACAAACGACTTTTGCAGATTTAGAGAAAAAATACATGGATTATATGAACGCTTAGAGCCATGAGCGAAAACGCAAAGCAAACATAAAAGCACTCCGTAAACACTAATTTTATCATGGCGGTTTTATCCATACTCATCAAAAACGAATTAAGATTATTATCACAAAATAAAGTATTGAAATGGCTTTCCATAACGATACTTATGTTGGGAATAATTGCCCTCTGGATTAGCATAAACGAATATAAATTCGAGAATACCACAAGGTCTTTTTTCCAAGAAAAACACCGTAAAATGTGGCTCGAACAACCGCCCAAGAATCCCCACATGGCGGCACACTACGGTACTTTTGCCTTTAAACCCGCCAAT
>JAYUIP010000620.1:0-5145 GCA_043765945.1 Arcicella sp. | reverse complement strand
CAAACTCATTATAAGAAGTATAATGCTGAATCTGATTGATTTTAAACGAATCAATTGACCAGATGCGGGGATTGGCATTAAGCCACCAATAATTTCGAAGTTTTCTATTCAACATTTTCTAAAATGGATTTAGGCAAAGGTAGTTAAGGAAGTGATGAATTTTAAGGTTAAAATACTTTGGTTAAGAAGAAGTATATTAATAAATGTTTTCATGACATATATTTTAGTTTGTAATTAGTTACTGGAAAATACTGATTAAAGTCCGTGTTACACAAAATAGACATAGATTTGAAACTGTGAGGCACAAAAAAAAGTCCTAACTTGGTCAGGACTTTCTTGGGTTCTTTCGAAAGAAACTATAAAGAATTGGTATTACTTAGTAGTAGTATCAACAGCCATTGTAGTGTCAACAGCCATTGTAGTATCAACAGCTACAGTAGTATCAACAGATACAGTTGTAGAATCAGTAGTACCTTCAGCTTTTTTCTCAGAACAAGCAGCTAATGACATCATTGAAGCTACTAATGCGAATGCAAAGAATTTTTTCATTTTGTGTGGTGATTTGGGTTTGTAAATCTCTACAAATGTATGTATAACTTTAATCCTATGCAAGTAATCATTAAGAAATTTTAAGGAAATTTTAATAATTGATAAAAATTCTTTCTTTTTGTTTGATTTTTACTGGTAAAGTGCAATTTTAATATTAAATATGTTTAATTTTTAACGATAACTTTATCTTTTAAGATTAGAATTCTATACTTACCAGAAATTGAATTCTTGAATTATTACAATTTTGTACAAAAAATAAGCCTTCAATTTTGGTGAAGGCTCAGTGAGTATCTTTCTAAAAATCTATGAAACAACTTTTTTTAATCGATCATAAAAACCTGTGCTTTTGAATGTGAATGTTTTGTGGAGAATGTAATTAAAAATAAAACTAAAACCCATCCCTATTATTTGACTTCCTAATTCATTCAAATTTACGGGTTTGTTGCTGAAAGGTAAAACCGCTGAATGTTCACCAAAAGTGTTACCAATAAATTTGAGTGAACCAACGGCAAAAAACCATGTTATTCCCCAGGATGCACCTGCCACCATCATAAATTTCAGCATTTCACGGCGGGTCTGATTGGTGTTTCGAGCATCGAATGCAAACATTTTTGTAAGTACGAAGCCAACGATAAAGGAGATTAAATATGCCCATGAAACGGCTTCACTGTATGAAAAGTGAAAATTATTGCGCAAAATACTGCCAGCTATTAATTGTACGGCAGCACCCGTTCCTGCAACTAAGAAATAGGCAATGAAGTCTTTTTTATTTAATAATTTAGATTCGGACAATGTGTTAAAATAGTTTTTTGACTAAATCAGGGGCAATACCCAAGAGTATAGTCAATAGGGTTGTGAGGATAAGCGTGTATTTAAAAATGGGTAAAATCTCAATTCTTTCAGTATCTCCATTTCTCATGTATGCGGCAATAATGGGCTTGAAATAATAATAAATTCCAACTGCTGACATCAATACGGCAACCACTAAAAGACTTTTAAAAATGCCAGATGGATTTGAAAAAGCATCCGTAAAGATAAAAAACTTTCCGAAAAAACCTGCCGTTAAGGGGATTCCCGCCAATGAAAGCATGGAAATTGCCAAGACAAAAGCCAAGAAAGGATTATTTTTTGATAAACCATTCAAAGCATCAAAACTCTCATCGGGCTTTCCTGCCTTGGATTTTGCTTCTGAAACGACTATCAAAACGGCAAAAGCTGAAATCGTGGCAATTGAATATGCCAATGAATAAAACAAAATTGACGAATTTGTTTCTGGACGTTTAGCCAATACGGTAATCAACAAATATCCTGCGTGAGAGATACTCGAATACGCCAACATACGCTTGAAACTTTGTTGGTAAACTGCGGTAAGATTTCCAATTATCAAGGTTATTGCAGTGATATAAATCATTGGATTTCCCCACGTTCCATACATATCTGGAAAGGCTGTTGAAAGCAAACGATAAGTGGCTGCAACGCCCGCTGTTTTCACAACCGTTGACATAAAAGCGGTAAACAAACTTGGAGCTCCATCATACACATCGGGAGTCCAGAAGTGGAAAGGTGCGGCTGAGATTTTGAACAATAAACCCGCTAACATCATGATTACCCCTGCCGTGAGAATAGGTCCGTACAAACCGCCCATTTGTGATTTGGCATCCTTTACGGCTAAACCTATGCCATGAATATCGAATGAACCCGTTGCACCGTAAACTAAGGCTACGCCAAACAAAAGGATTCCCGTTGCGAATGACCCCATCAAGAAATATTTCAAAGCGGCTTCATTTGAACGCAAATTACGCTTATCTGAGCCTGTGAGTACGTACATTGAAACCGAAAGAATCTCTAAGCCTACGAAAAGCATTATCAGATTTTCGTAAGTTACCATCATGATTGCTCCTACAACCGAAAACATTATAATTGCGTAGTATTCAGCGGGATGTGAATGTTCTTCATCATCCCCAAATCCTCTTGAAATGGCTATTACTAATAACGTTGAAATTAAAATTACGGTCGTAAAATTGATGGATAAGTTGTTGGTTCTCAGCATTGAATTGAACCAAAGATATTCATGATTCCAGTCTGCAAAATTCAGACCTAAGGCAAAGAGAATAAAAATTAGGGTTGCGGGTAATAATATTTTACGGTTATTCAGAAAACCGAGAAATAAACTACTTATTCCAAAAAGTGATAATGCTATAATTGCGTTCATGTTAGTTATAAGATTAGCCCCCTAACCCCCGAAAGGGGAACTGAGGTCTTTCAATATTTTGTCCAATATTCCCCCTTCGGGGGTTAGGGGGCTAATAATTGTGTTACGGCTGGTTCGGTTAATTTCAAAAATATATTTGGGGCGACACCGAGCAGAATAACCATAAATGACAAAGGTAATAATACTGCTTTTTCAGATAATGTTAAGTCTGCAAAACCTTCTGTGATGCGTGAAGTGATGCCAAACATTGATTTCTGAACCATTCTTAACATATAAACTGCTCCGAGAATTATGGTTAATCCAGCAATTGCACCTGCCCAAGCATTGTATTGATAAACTCCCTTCAATAATAAAAATTCCCCTACAAATCCGTTGGTTAATGGCATGGCAACTGAACCTAACATTAAGATGATAAAATAAACCGTTAGGTTGGGGGTTGTTTGCGTAATACCTCCCAAACGAGCCAATTCACGTGAATTAGTGCGTTGTTGGATGATTTCTACGATGAAGAAAAGACCTATTACGTTGATTCCGTGGGCTAACATTTGGATTAATGCTCCTTGAATTCCGTCAATATTTCCACTGAAAATACCCGCTGCCATCAAGCCTACGTGGGCGAATGATGAATAAGCAATGAGGCGTTTCATGTCTTTTTGTTGAATAGCAATGATTGAACCATACACAATGCCAATTACCGAAAGAATAATAGCAATCATTCCGTATTTCTCAACGGCTAATGGCGTGATTGGTAGGATAAAACGAATCAATCCGTAAGTACCCATTTTCAACATAATACCCGACAATAACATTGTTCCAGCGGTTGGTGATTCAACGTAGGTATCTGGTTGCCAAGTGTGGAATGGGAACAGAGGCATTTTGATAGCGAAAGCAATAAAGAATGCTCCGAATATATAGCTCTGTTGGGTAATATCTAAGGTTTTGGCAGCCGAATAAATTGATTCAAAATCAGATTTATGGGCAATTCCAGCGGTTTGCATATACAAATACACCAAAGCCAATAACATAAATAACGAACCGAAAATGGTATAAATAAAGAACTTGAAAGTTACTTTAATACGGTTTTCTCCTCCCCAGATAGCGGCAATAAAATAGACAGGAATTAAAGCTACCTCGAAGAAAAAGTAAAATAAGAAAATATCTCTCGCTGTGAAAACACCAATCAATGCCGCTTGCATAAACAAGATAAGGGCATAGAAAGTGGGAGCGTTTTTATAGTTATTCTTGAATGTTGAAAGGATGATAAAAGGCACCATCAACGTTGTTAGACATACCAAAATTAAACTGATACCGTCAATTCCTACCGAGAATTTAATCCCTGCCGAATGAATCCAGTCGTAGCTTACGGCAAATTGCGTGGTAGCATTTGGCGTGAATGAAAAATAGATATATGCACCAAGGATCATTTCTGCAAAGGCAAAAATGGAGGCAATCGTTTTGGTATTTTCTCCCTTAATGGTGAGGGTCAAAAGCCCTGCGATAATTGGGAGGAGAATTAGTGAAATTGTTAGCATAATTTTTTATTACTTATCAATGGGATTTGTAACTTTCAAATCTGGAATGTGTATAAAGTCTTCGGTATTTCTGGTGATGAGTTGCATGTTATAGTGTTGAGCGGTTGCTCCTATAATTCCATCAGCCAACCCCATTTTCCTTATTTGTTTATAAAATATGGCTTTGAGAGCAATCTCTTCATCAATTGGAATGATATTGACATACAGGTCAAATATCAAGTTAAGGTATTTTTTATCAGCTCTACTCAAATTATGAAAGCCCAAACATTCTATTTTGGTAATCATTGAGACAGAATGTTCGCCATTTGTTATAATATCTTGCAAAAAAGAGAACTCTGGCTGTGATGAATAAATAATAATATTTGAATCTAAAAGTGCCATTTATTCTCTTCCTGGTAAAGGTCTATCTTGTCTAATTTCACGTTGCCATGCAGAAGGGTCTGGAATTCCTTTAAATCCGTTGGTATGATTCATCATAAATTTTTTTGCTTCTTCAAGTTCTGATGCTGAGGCAGATTTCCTTTGCCCAGATACTCGTCTTCCTAATCGTTCAGAAATATCATTCCCAAGGAAAGTCTCAGATTCATAATTCCTTGCCCATTCTTCCTTTTTCTTATCATCCAAAAACTCCTTCTGTGATTCTTCTTGTTGAAAAATTGCTCCAAATTTCTCAGCTATAATTAAAAATAATCCATATTCTTTATCTGGTATTTGAAATGTTGCTGTTTTCATGATTATAAAATTTAGTACCTATTTAGCAATCAAAGCCTTTAAACTATCAAATAACTGAGAAATATCACTTCCGAAGAAACTTACTCCTAATATTCCAACGATTGATAATACCATGATGAA
>JAYUIP010000619.1:0-1763 GCA_043765945.1 Arcicella sp. | reverse complement strand
ATGCCATCGTCCACGCATTAAATGAAACGGGCAAATGTACTGCCAATGAAGTAATTTATAATCATAAAAAATTGCAAGATTTATGGTTAAAACAATACAACCATAATGACGGAAAAAATCTGAGTGAATTTGAAGTTCTCAAAAAGCAAATTCAACATTTTGACCCTGATGTAATTTTTGTGAATTATGGTAAAGTATCAATTCAGGAATTAAGGTCTTTTGTTAGAAAAGGCGTTTATTTAATTGCTTGGGATGGTTTTGTAAAGCCTGTAGTAAATGTTTACGGCAAATATGACCTTGTTCTAACCTGTTTAGATTCCATTGCAAATGCTTATCATAAAATAGGCACAAAGAGTGAAATCTTCAATTTTGGGTTTGATAAAAGAGTTTTAGATTTTGTATCATTAGAAAAAACAGAACGACTTAATTTCGTTGGCAATCTAACTTTTGTTCATGCAGAGCGTCAAACTTTTTTGAAAAAATTGGTGGAATCAGGCTTAGATATTTCTTTATATATCGGAAATTTTGATCAAGGAATAAACCCATTTTCCAGAACGATTCTTAGAGAAGTTTTGCAGAATAAAAGAATAAAATTTCTTTCGGATGTCTACCAATTTCAACGCAAAAATAAAGGCGTTAAATATGGTATTAATATGTATAAAACCATTGCACAATCCGCCAGTACGCTTAATTTCCACGGGGACGAAGTTGAAAAAGCTTGTAATATGAGACTTTTTGAAGCTCCAGGTTTGGGCACGTGCCTGATTACGGATGATAAACCTGGCTTAGACGCATTTTTTAAAATTGATGAAGAAGTAGTAGTTTTCAAGAATGATTCCGACTTGCTTGACAAAGTAAAATATCTTCAAGAAAATCCTGAAATTGCTCATAAAATTGGTCTGGCGGGGCAGAAAAGGATATTTAAAGAACATCTTTGGAGTCATCGGGTCAATAATCTTTTAGAAATAATTAATAGAAATATTTAAAGTATTCACAGACACTAAGGCACGAAGAATCAAAGAAATACTAAAAAAACTTGGTGACTTTGTGCCTTGGTGGCATCAAATTTAATCAAAATAAGTAATTGGGAATAGTAAAACGGCAAAGTATAAAGTACACTGTTTTGAGCGTAATTGGCTCATTAATAGGTGCTTTAAGTATCCTATATGTATATCCGCTTAGTCTGGAAAATTATGGACTTTCGCAGGCAATTTACAGTTTTAGCGTGTTTTTAATCCCATTTTTAGGTTTTAATTCAAGTTCAATTATCATTAATAATTACGATCCACAGAGCGAAAATCCAAATAAGGTATTGATTTACGGTTTTTGCTTCGCTTCCATTTTTGCAACGCTCTTTATTGTTTTATATTACATCGTTTTTCGTCGATATCTCTATCTTTTAGGACTCGTAGGACTCAACCCGAAAGTCTTTGAGAATAACGACATTTTTATTTTGGCAATTGGCGTTTGTATGTTGTTCATTGGCGTTTTAAATAATCATTCCAATAATTTAAGAAGAGCAGTTGTTCCAAATTTATTGAATAACGTTGGACTAAAACTGTTCCTTCCTATCTTGATTTTAGGCGTTTTTTACAATATTGTGGATAAATCATTTATTCCAATTGGGCTACTGATTTTTTATTTTAGTATTTTAATTATTTTAATTATTTATGTAAAATCACTTGGAGGTTTTCCATCAAAATGGTTGGATATTTCTTTTGACTTTTTGCAAAACCGCAAAATTAATCACTACTTATTTATTG
>JAYUIP010000618.1:0-5155 GCA_043765945.1 Arcicella sp. | reverse complement strand
TTGGACCGAAGGATAAGTTTTGAGCGGAGGCTAAATTTCCAGCTAAAAGCAGCAATACGATGAATTTTAAAGTATTTTGTTTCATTATGTGTTATTTGTGATTTTGGTTGTTTGTTTAATCACACAGTAACACACTAAAATATCATTCCATGACGTTTAAAGGAAGATTTTACAATTAAAAGAAAAAGAAAAAATCACTAACAGATTGGTTATCAGTAGATAGTTATTCTCAGATATAAATTTACGTGTGAGCTAAAAAACAAGCGAAATTCCCCAAAATTCCCCAAAATTCTACAATAATTTGTTAAGTTATTTTACCGAATTTAACAACCATCCTGTAACACTAAATCGTTCAGAAAAGGCTTCTGTGACCTCGTGGTCCAATTTTTCACTTTCAAAACATACCATTCTTCCTGCCAATGGGGCAATTTCAACTGCAGTTTCGAGATTATGTTTATTGGCATAAATTATCAAGTTACCTCCATGTGCTGTAATCCAATCCATATTTAAGTAATAAATTACTGACAAAACCCTTCCTTTTTTAGTTTGAAAGGTGTCTCGGTGACGACGATAGAATTTTCCAATACCGTATTTGGCGAAGTGAATTTCAGTATCAACAATTCCCAAATAACAAGTTTGATTTAGATAATCTACAAATGCTTGATTTTTATCCAATAAAACCCTTTCAGATAAATCAACGGAATCACTTTCAAGCCAAAGAATTTCATCGCCTCTTATTTCAATATTTTTCTGAACTTCATTAGCCTTTCCAATACTTGCTACTTTGAATTTCCCTTGTTCATATCGTGTAGAAAAGGTTTTTAATAGATTCGCAACTTCATCTTTCTCCAAGAAATCATCACAAACGGCATAGCCATTTTCTAAGATTCCTTCAATCAATAATTCAAATTTTTGTTCTGTCTCTGACATATTTCCAACAAAAACCCTTGTAGGTCTTGCGAAGACGTACAAGGGTTTTGGGATTTGTATAAAGGTAAAGGTTTATAATTCCTTAACCTATTTCAAACGTGCGACCATAATTCCCGTTTGACTTTTATTTTTTGCTAAGTATTCAGACAATGGTTTGTCAGTAACCATAACCCGTTTAAAATCAGATGAAGCATGAAGCAAATAAACTCGTTTATCTTGCAAACGAATGGCAAAACCTTCGTGCGTTACGTCCAATCCGTCAATGTTTGTGGTGATGCCAATAATATCACCATTCATAAACAGATTTTCAATTGATTTCACTTTTGATTTTGGCACAAACGTGTAGCTTTGACTATTAATTTTTTCTTCAATTTTTACGATTTTTCCAAGAAGTTCCATGTCTTTTGGGAAGGGGTATTTATTCCAGTGCATACTCATAAAATTGATATTTTTCTTCCATTCAATTCCACCTATTGAGGGCGTAATATTTACTAATAAACCATCTTCCTGATGCGTATAGAGCCAATCTGAAAAATAATTTATTCGAGATTCAAAGCCTTTAATTTTGCCATTTTTGTAGTAACGCAGACGTTGCAAATACTTCTGATATTTATCGAAAGAAATATCATCTTTCCGATAAGTTAATCCCATCGCAATGCACGATTCCACGAAAGTTGAACAGTCAAATTCACGCAAATTAACCACCAATTTTTCATTCTGATTTCCTTCAAGCGTATGTGCTTTGTAAGGACGATTTAAGAAACTTTTGGCAATATTTAAGGTAAAATCATCCAAAACGACCCCTTTCGCATTTTGAATTTTTCGGTTGTAAATTTCTTCGTCCGATTCTTGTTGGTAGGGTTTTGAGTTTAGGGAAAAGCCTGTAAAAACAAGAATTGTCAAAAAACAAAAAGCCTTGCAAGTCGCTATTTGACTGGCAAGGCTTTTTTTATTAGGATTAATTTTATTCATTATCTTGAACACGTAAGGTTAAAAGTCCACCAATGATTAGTGATGCACCGCCCATTGTAACGATGTGGATGGGTTCTAAGTGTGCAAAATTCATAAATTTTGACAAACCTAAACTGGCAATAATCTGCGGAATCACGATAAAGAAGTTAAATACTCCCATAAAATAACCCATTTTGTTGGCAGGTAAACTTCCTGAAAGCATGGCATAAGGCATCGCTAAAATGCTTGACCAAGCAAACCCAATTCCCACAAAACATGGAATTAAAGCCATTTTAGAACTAACAAAACTGATAGCAATTAAACCTAAACCTCCTGCAAAAAGACAGACTAAATGCGTAATTTTTCTACTTAATTTAGCCGCCAAAGATGGCAAAAATAAGGCAAAAACCATTGAAACGCCATTATACACTAAAAAACAAATCCCAACAAAATTGGCTCCTTCATTATAAATTGCCGAAGTTGTATCGCTTGAACCAAAGATATTTTTCGTGACAGCATTGGTCGTGAAAATCCACATACAGAACAAACCGAACCATGAAAAGAACTGCACCCATGCCAATTGTTTCATCACGGTGGGCATTTTGAATAATCCAGTAACGGTTTCATTGACTCCGTGCATAAAATTCATTTCACTTTTTTCTTTTTCAAAAACTGCCATATCCTCGGGAGGGTACTCTTCGGTTTTTAAAATTGTCCAAAGAATACAAAGAAAATAAGCAACCGCACCAATATAAAATGAATACCTAACTGTTTCAGGCACAATGCCAACGGGAGCAGAATTAGGAACGCCAAAATAGTCTAAAATCGAAGGTAAACCCGAAGCAATCATGGCACCTACGCCAATAAAAAATGTTTGAACCGAAAAACCCGTGGTTCTTTGCTCATTCGGTAACATATCACCAACAAATGCTCTGAATGGCTCCATTGACACATTTATGGAGGCATCCATCATCCAAAGTAATGCCCCAGCCATCCATAATTCAGTTGATTGGGGCATCAAAACCAGAGCAATCGTAGCTAAAATTGCTCCCGCAAAAAAGAATGGTCTTCTTCTCCCCCATCTTGGATGCCAAGTTCTATCACTCATGTAACCAATCACAGGCTGAACCAAAAGACCCGTCAATGGTGCAGCAACCCATAAAATTGGAATATCGTCTGCATTAGCACCAAGCGTTGAAAAAATACGACTTGTGTTGGCATTTTGTAAGGCAAACCCAAATTGAATTCCCATGAAACCAACACTCATATTAATAATTTGGGCAAGACTTAAACGTGGTTTTATTGTTTCGTTCATAAAAATTTGGATGTTACGTATTAATTATTGTTTGACATATTAACGCAGGCTGGGTTGAACCCCCAGTGGAGCTGCCAGCCTGCGTTTTCAATAATCTTTTGGAAACAAAATTTGGTTAATGGATTAGTCCGAAAATTACTATTTTTTCTCTAAAATTTCATAAATCACTACTGAATTTGGAGATATTTTTAAAGAAATTGGTTTATCAGCCTCAAATTCAAACTGATTTTTTTGATTAAATTTCCCTTTCAAAATTAACTTTTTATCCATTTTCAATTCCATCGCATTCCAAGCACCTTCTGGAATATTGAGGTTAATTTCCTGTTGTTGAGCATTATTGAAATTACAAACAAACAATAATTTCTGTTTACCCGAATATCTCAAATAGCTATAAACCTTCTTTTTATCGTAACCTTCGCCTTGCACATACTGCAAATCAAAGAATTCTCCAAATTTCACGGCATCAGAAGTATTCACAAATTTTAGTAAATCACCGTAAAATTCACGCAAGTATTTTTGATTTGAGGTTAATTTACCCCCATCAAACTTGCCATCATTCATCCAAGCCTGATGCGATTTTACGCCCCAAAAATCAAAAATTGTCGTTCTGTCATCCGCTTTATTGAATCCTTCTGGTTCCTCGGCAGATTCTCCTAATTCTTGACCAAAATAAATCATTAAAGGTCCTGTGTGTAAAGTGGCGGTAACAATCATAGCTGGAATTGCCGCAAATGGATCGCCTTTTGCAAAAGAGGGGGTATTAATTCTCTGTTCATCGTGATTTTCTAAAAACCTTAACATATTTTGAGAAATATCCCCCGATTCATTTTGCCAGACCTTGGTAATATCCTCAACCGTTGCTTCTGGTTTTTGCTCAACTAAACGTCTCAAAGCATCATATAACCCCACTTTATCGTACAAATAATCAAATCCACCTACTTTTACATAATTACGATATTCTTTTGGATTATAGATTTCAGCAATAAAAATCACGTTTGGATAATCAATTCTGACCTCCTCCGTAGCATATTTCCAAAATTCAACTGGCACCATTTCAGCCATATCGCAACGAAAACCATCAACCCCTTTTGAAGCCCAATATTTCAAAATCCCAACCATTTTTATCCACGTTGGAGGCGTATATTCAAAATAGGTTTTGCGACCGTGCAGAATATCAACACCATAATTTAATTTAACCGTTTCAAACCAATCATCAATCGTTGGTTGTGCCGAGAAAACATCGTTTCCAGAGGCTTTAGCGGGTTTTTCAACGTAAGGAGCATCAGGTTTTACGGGCGAAACAACCCCTTCTGGAATTTGAAATTGTGTATTTGGAAGGTAATAAAAGTTATTGTAGGGTGCAAAGGCTTTTGTTTTATCATCGTCTTCACCAAAATCTTTGATGGTGATTGGCTTCATGTCTGAATGATAATATCTCGCCACGTGATTTGGCACAAAATCTAAAATCACTTTCAATCCATTTTTATGTACTCTACCAACCATTGATTCAAATTCATCCATTCTTTTTACTGGATTATTGGCAAAAAATGGATTGACATCATAATAATCTTTGACGGCATAAGGAGAACCACAACGCCCTTTCACAACGTCTGGATGGTCTTTTTGAATGCCGATGGCAGAAAAATCTTCCATCGTAGCGTGTTCTAAAATCCCTGTCATGTATAGATGCGAATACCCAAATTGCTTTAATTTTTGAATCGCTAAATCACTAACATCTTTGAACTTTGTAACCCCATTTTCCTCCGCTGAACCATTAAATTTATTGGTCGTATTTTTATTTCCCCACAAATGAAACATCATTTGGTAGATAGTCAATTTATCCGTTTTTGTATTCATAGATTTAGTCGTTGATTTTTTGCTTGATTTTTCTTTTACCGTCGAATCTTTTGTTTGTTTTGTGGTATTCATTTGTACTTTTGAATTATTATTTTGAATAGT
>JAYUIP010000617.1:0-5165 GCA_043765945.1 Arcicella sp. | reverse complement strand
CTGGCGGTCCTTGAACCACCATTGAAACTCCCGATTTTATTTGTTGCAAAGCCAATTCCTGCGTGGCATCAATGGCGAAGGGCGTTAGGAGGTTTTCTTCTTTGATTCTGGCTGTCGGCTGTCGGCTATCGGCTGTCGAAAACTGTTCATCAGCAACTGGAAATAGTTGTTCTAAATCAACGGGTGTTCTTACATCTGCCGTCTGCTGGCTGCCGATTGCCGAAAGCAATTCCTCATAATCAGGCACTAAAAATGAACCTGCCTGTGGAAAAATACCTAAAACTGCTTGGGGATATAACTTTAACTCTCCATTATTTTCAGAAAATTCTAAATCTGATTTTAATTGTTTTTCAAAATGGTGTAACGTATTGGTAAACAGCTCTTTGTTAAAATCAATCTTCAAAGGAGAATCTTTTAAAAATTCGTATAATTGTGTTCTAAATTCGAGCGATTCTTTTGAAAAATCCTCAAAACTATGTTCCAACAATTCATCCGAAATTTGAAGTTGATTAAAGTGTGAATAAGCTAAAAGAAAACTACGATTGAGAAGAAGCCCCCCGCCCCCCGAAGGGGGAGCTTTCAATTCCCAATGTACCGCAGTTTTGGCTCCCCCTTCGGGGGCGGGGGGGGCTAACGTTACTGGAAAAAACATCAACGGGCATCTCACCACCGTTCCATCCGAAAACTTACCTTTGACAATGGGATAGCCCACGTATAAATCTTCCGAACCACGTTCTTCTTCGATGAATTTTTCGGTTCTCGAAATCTTCCGTAAACGCTTACTTACTTCGTTCACACGCTCGTAGCGAGGGTCGTGAATTTCACAAAGAGAAATGGTATTTTTTTGAGCAATTAACTGCTCTATGATGCTAAATGAAGGTTTATTTTGTAAAAAATCAAGTTCGTGAATATCCAAAAACTGTTCGGCAGAGAGGTTTAATAACAACAAAGATTTATTTCTTGAGGTTAGATTGGTTAATCTTTTTTGATAAGATTTAAGTATTTTTTGTAATTTATTCTCTCGCATTTTTTCAATTAATAGCCGCAAAGTTGCAATGACGCAAAGATAAGCAGGGTTATATTTATTATCTCATTAATTTAAAACGTACAAAGTCTTCAACTCTTTGCATCATTGCAACTTTGCGGTAAAAATTTTGTCTCACAACCCTAAACTCTTATTGACATACCATTGAACTTCGTCTTTATCACCGTAATATAGCCAGTTCCAAGCTACTACGGCACTTTCTACGGAAAAATAAAGTATTGATAGTCCCGCAAAAAGAGTCAAATTTAAGGCTAAATATTTCAATAAATCTGGTTTGTGTCTCTTGACAAAACTTAATCCCGTAGCCAACAATAAAGCAATTGGATAAAAAACGTGTGCTAAAAGCCTTGTGTGCATGAAAGCCCAATCATTATATTTTATTAAGCCCGTGAACATCGTTGCCACACTTCCTAACAATAAAACTAAACAAGTGGCTCGAAAGATTTTTTCCCAGAAAATAATGCTACCATATTGTTGCCTCCAAGTAAAAAATAATAACATAAATCCTTGCCTAAACAACAAAGCTAAACCCATGAAAATCAACATAGTAGGGATTATTCCCAAGATAAAAAAGATACTTCCAATATATCGAAAAGCTGAATAGTTTCCGAAGGTCAAGTTATTCTCAAAATACTGATGTTTATACCAAAATGTGCCATACATTAACAAAGGTGCTGAATGAATACTTGGATTGTGAGATGACAAATTGGGGTCTTTGATGAGTGTTAAAATATTAATGTTGTAATAACTTTGAGGACCTTGATAAAAAACTGAATTACTGGGTAATTCAAAAATATCAAGATTATGCACAAAAATTTTGTGTTGCCATCTATAATTTTCTACGAATTTATATGTTCCCGAAAAACCAATTATAGCTCCACACAAAATCATTGTGTAAATCATTTTCCAGAACGATTTACGAACGTTTACTAAGAAAATTACTATTAAGACTACTGGTACGAAAGGGATGAAAGTAGATTTGGTTAAAAGGGCTAATCCAGCTGACAATGAGAGAATTATAACATTTTTGAACGTCTGTTCTCTTAAATATTTAATCAAATTATAGAAAAACCAAGTTCCCATCAGAACAGAAAGGGTGTCATTTGAAACGAATAAAGAATAAATAAGATATGTCCCTAAAAATGTAGTCAAAAGGAAGCTTAAATTACGAACTTCTACATCTTTAATCGTCATTTTTACTAATTTAGACATTAACCACAAGTTCAAGCAGGACGTGATTAGTCCATAAAATTCAACCAATTTCAATCCACCAACTACATAAAATGGAAGCGATGTTAAATAATATAAAGGAGGATGGCAGGCTAAAAAAAGCTCGTTTGTTCGTGGCAAACGATTATTTTTCAGCATAAAATCTAATACTTCGTAATGAGCATCAGGTCCTTGTGGATTCATAACAATAAAAACCAAGATGCGAAGAACAATCCCCATCCAAAGAATTTTATTCAACGATTTGTCTCTACTGAAAAAATTAGTTATTTCTTTAAGCATTATGGATATTTTAAGATTAGAGACATTCAAGTTTAATGAAATTCAGAATCTTTTCATCAAGAAATTACGCTGGCATTCATTTTGTGAGGAACTTTGTGTGAGTTACCTTTAATCAAACCCATAAAAAATTCATTCCATAGATGTACAATAATAAAAAAGTAGTTGTTGTGATGCCTGCATACAAGGCTGCCCTTACGCTTGAAAAAACTTATCGAGAAATTCCTTTCGATTTAGTTGATGATGTCATTTTGGTTGATGATCATAGTCCAGATAATACCTCCGAAGTTGCTAAGTCGCTGGGAATCAAGCACATAATTCGTCATGATAAAAATAAAGGCTACGGTGGAAATCAGAAAACTTGTTATACCAAAGCCCTTGAATTGGGTGCCGATATAGTGATTATGGTTCACCCCGATTATCAATACACTCCTCTGCTTTTGCCAGCCATGATTACAATCATTGGCAATGGACTTTATCCAGTTGTTTTTGGTTCGAGAATTTTAGGAAAAGGAGCTTTAAAAGGTGGAATGCCCATGTATAAGTATATTGCAAACCGTTTCTTGACGCTTTTTCAGAACATTATGCTTTCGCAGAAACTCTCTGAATATCATACGGGCTACCGTGCCTTTTCGAGGGAAGTTTTAGAAAAAGTGCCTTTCCAGAAGTGTGATGATGATTTTGTGTTTGATAATGAAATGATTGCTCAGATATTTTGGCAAGGTTTTGAAATCGCAGAAGTAACTTGTCCGACTAAATATTTTGACGAAGCCTCTTCCATTAATTTTGCCCGTAGTTCAAAATACGGTTTGGGTGTATTGCGGGTTTCGATGCGTTATCGTTTAGCGAAATGGGGAATTGGTTGGGGATTGTTAGCCCCCTAACCCCCAGAGGGGAACATCTGCATTACCAGATTTGAAATCTCAAAGATGCAGTTTCTAAAATCTAATACTATTTTAAAATTAAAGTTCATGTATAAATTCCCCTTCTGGGGGTCAGGGGACTATGAAAACAGCCATCGTTATTGGTGCTACGGGCTTGGTCGGTAGCATCCTTGTAAAGCAAATTTGCGAGAATCCAAACTATTCAAAAGTGGTTTTATTATTACGTAAACCATTGAATATCAGCCACTCAAAGCTCATTCAAGAAGTTATTGATTTTGATAAACCTGATTCTTCAAAGATTATGGGAGATGATTTATTTTGTGCCATGGGAACAACTTTGGCAAAAGCTGGTTCCAAAGAAGCACAGTATAAAATTGACTGTACTTACCCTTATGAAATTGGGAAAATTGCCAAAGCCAATGGCGTGAAACAATACATTTTGGTTTCATCGGTTGGGGCAGATGTTGAATCTTCTAATTTTTATCTCAAAACAAAAGGAGAATTAGAAAGAAAGATAGAATCGCTTGATTTTCAGAACTTTGTGAGTCTTCGCCCTTCCTTACTTTTGGGAAATAGAGAAGAATCTCGTTTAGGTGAAAAAATTGGGACGGTATTATCAAATATCCTTTCCCCTTTGTTGTTTGGAAGTCTTCGGAAGTATCATGGAATTGAAGCCTCAGATGTTGCCAAATCGATGCAACGATTTGCTAATCAAGGACTTAGTGGGATAAAATATGTGCAGTATGATGAGATAATGAATGCGTAATAACATAAAAATGACACCAATCCAAACCTTCCAATCCAGAAAAGAATCTTTCCAAAACCTGGCTGAACAATTCCAAAAACAGTATAATCAATGGGCGATTTTTAGGGCAGTTTTGTTTTTAATAATTGCCTTAATTAGCTATCTAACTTATCAATATTCAAGCGGTAATTATGTTATTCCTATTGTAATTATTGGCATTTCAATATTTCTATTTTCAGTAAATAAACACCTAAAAATCAAGTATTTACGGGACAAAAATAGAATTTTATCAATATTAAATAACGATGAAATCAAACGCTTAGATAATGTTTTTACCCGCACAGAAACAGGTGAACAATTTGCTGAAACGAATCATTTTTATGCTTCTGATTTAGACATTTTTGGGAAACAATCCCTCTTCAAACTCCTCAATCGCACGCATACTTATACGGGTGGCTCAACGTTGGCGAATTGGTTGAAATTTCCCGCTCAAAAAACTGAGATTCTGAGTCGGCAAGCATCCATTGGAGAATTATCGGTTAAAATTGATTTCAGACAAAATTTAGAAGCCTCCGCCATGTTAATTGAAGAGGTTTCTGAACCTACGCAAAAACTAATTTCGTGGAGCGAAGAGCCTGAAAATGAGACGATTAAAAAGTCTCTTTTTCAATACGGAAAGTTCCTGCCATACCTCACCATTCCCTTAATTTTGGCTTGGGCTTTTGGGTATATTCCAATCGGTTATCCACTACTAATGTTGATATTTCACGGGTATATTCTGAAACAAATTTATGATACTGTCAGCCATGCCCTCGACCAAACAAATCGTCTTTCTGCAACGTTAAAAGCGTACGCAAATTTATCGGAACTGATTGTTAATGAGACTTTTACGCATCAAAAACTCAAAGATTTACAAGCTAAACTTTCAGAAGCAAGCCCTGCGATTCGAGCTTTGGAAGACATTTTGAATAAGTTAGGAAATAGA
>JAYUIP010000616.1:0-5171 GCA_043765945.1 Arcicella sp. | reverse complement strand
AAACTAAAATTTAACTCATTGCCCAAACTTTTTGTCCTTTTTGTAATTTAATACCTTCATATTTACCTGGCACTTCCAAATACTCAGCCGCTTTTGTTGCCCCTGGTTCAGAAGTAAAATAACCTAAAATGGTTAAGTCTTTCATTGTTTTCCAAAATTCAGATTTTTCCTTAGCAGAATCTTCGGCTTTAATTAGGGCTAATCTTTCCTCATTTTTAGCTTTCATGAAATCTCCATTTGCTCCTTCGTTGAGTTTATCTAAGGTTGCAAAGAAAGATTTTTGTTGTTCTTCCTTATAACACGTTTTCAACATAAACTCCACGAATTCAGGCACTTTTGCTTCTTTTGCCCCTGGCGTAGAAGTCTTTGGTAATATCATCTCTGCAATTTCTGCAATCATTTGGCTGTGTTGTGGTGTAACAGCAAAATTACTGCCCGCAGTCGAACCTCCACCAGACTTGCAACCTTGTAAAACAGTTGCTAATGTACTCGCAGATAACGTTCCGCCAATCAGTATTGCTACTTTGGCAATTGCGTCTCTTCTTTTCATGTATTTATTTTTTTTTATTTTTTTTGGTAATTTAATTATAAAAGATAAGCATTTTTCTATGGTCTTTGTTCTGAAATTCAACCGTAAAATTACACTTTTATTGTAAAAAATTGCACTATTTTGTTCTAATACATGAAGTTTTTCAACACAATACCACATAGGAAATTTTACCATTTACGAAATCATCCAAATATTATTTGGTGAAACTATTTTTCTGTGCCTTCTTGCAAGAAATTTCACAAATAAACAGACCAATGAAAGTTAAAATATTATTCGTATTGTGTTTAATGCTATGTTTTGCGACACACGCACAGAAAAAGAAAACTAACAAGAGAACTTCTCAAACAAAAATTATTGCGATTGATTCGACTGAAATTCTCAATCGTAATCAATTAGACAATGGAACGCAGCAAGCCCAAGACCAAGTTGAAGCAAGTTTAACAGTTAAAGATAAATCCTCTTCTCAAAATGGAGAAAAGCGTTTTTATGATACCTACAAATTATTTCTTCATGCAGGAGAAGAATTAACGTTGGAACACTCTTCGGATAATTTTAGGGTAATGTTAGGATTTAAAACACCAACGAATAAACAAGAAAATAGCTACGATTCAAAGCCATTTTCAGGATCAAGTTATAATAAATTTTTCTACCTCGTACCTGCCACAGGAACCTATACATTATTAGCAACTTCTATGGATGCAGGACAATCTGGAAAATATAAAATTCAAAAGATAATTACGGTTCCAAATGCCGTAGAAGCACAAATTGACCCACAATTTTCAAAGCAATTTAAAGTATTGACCGCTTCAAAAATGGAGAATTTTAAAAATATTACGGGTGAAAAAGTTAAGAAAGATAAAAAAGATAAAACAGTAGGACAAGAACGTTTCAAGACTACTTTTGAGTTGGTTTCAGGAAAATCGGGCATGATTTTGCAGGACAATGGAGGTACTACGTCTAATTATAAATCAACCATTTTTGAATCAGAAAGTGAAGAAAATGCTAAACAATATTTTGAAAAAACAAAAAAGCAGTTGCAGATATTGGTAAGGAGTTGGACAGAACAAAGTAATACAGACAATAATTACAGCGCTTCAACCGATAAAGATTTGATAACTTTAAACGTTACTTCGGAAGAAAGAAAGAAAAAGAAGGCGGTTTATTTAGTTAATTTTATTTATAACTAATTGACTATCAACAATATAATTGAAGTTGGTTTCGTTCTGAATGAAAGTCAATTGGCGTTTATTTAAGGCAAAATAAACGAGAAAATCCCACGATAAATACGGTTAGATTTGCCAAGGAATAAATTAATTAGTGAGATTTGAATTGTAGAATTGTTGATTTAACGTTTCACAATTCAAACCTCAACAATTATTTTAAGCAGGCATACTTGGACGAACCTCAACTTTACTTGGCAAAGTTCTTGCTGGCATTTTAATTAAATCCAAAACGATTTGTCCAATGTCTTCTGGTTGAATTTTCCATGCGTCTTTATCAGAAGGAATATGTCCGCCAAATTCTGTGGCAACTGAACCTGGCATGATGGTCGTAACTTTAATTCCATCCTTTCTCAAGTCAATCATAATTGCCTGAGAAAAGCCTACTACGCCAAATTTAGAAGCATTGTACGCTCCACCGTTCGCAAAGAAATTTGTTCCTGCCAAACTTGAAATCGTAATAAAATATCCTTTTGATGCTTTCAGAGATACGTAAGCAGCTTTGATGGAATTGAAAGTTCCTGTGAGATTAATGTCGATGGTATCTTGCCACTGTTCGGACGTAAGTGTCTGAATTGGAGCCATGTAACCCACTCCTGCATTTGCAATAACGTAATCTAACCGTCCCCAAGATGATAAAATAGTTTGAACAGCTTGCTCTTGTGAAGCCAAATTTCTAACATCTGATTCTATCCCAATGGCGTATCCTTCCTTGATTTTGTTTAATGTTGCGGCAGCTTCATCTGCATTTGCTTGCGTACGTGAAGTTACGGCAACACGAATTCCATCTTTAATTAATGATTCTGCAACACCGTAACCAATTCCTTTTGAGCCTCCCGTGATGAGAGCTACTTTTGTTATTTCTGACATGATAGTTTAGATTTTATTGTTTAGATTTGAACTGTATATTTTATTAAATAGTTTCTTAATATCTTTTATGACTCCATAAATCCTAACCGTTCACTAATGATATGCAAGGAAATGACATTACAACCATGATTTTTTCAAATGCCATGTTTGCCAATGATTTTTATTCCTTTTTCAAAAGAACTCCTGCGTTGGAAAGTCTGGTGGCAATGTCTGATTGTGAAACTTTTTGTTTGTCTTTCGATGAATTACAACATAATTTTCATACCATTCCAGAATTTAGAGAATTTCAACATCCTGAAAGTCAGAGTATTGTAGAAATGGCAAAATTTCCTTTTGTGTGGATTCCTGCGTTTGCTCCTGCTATAATTATCTTTATGCACATTGCTATTTTTAAGAAATTGAAGCGGAAACGGTAACACGAACTTTCCAGTTCGTACACACAAATACGAACTGGAAAGTTCGTGTTACACTTTCTTCTTCCAAAGGTAAAAAACAGGAACCCCCAAAGCCACTATTCCAACACCAATCCAAGATGGTAATGGTTTGTAAACCAAAAGATTAATACACAAGGCTACGGCAAAAAACAAATAAATCGCAGGAATAATTGGATAGCCAAATGCCTTGTATGGTCTTGGGGTATTGGGTTGTTTTTTGCGGAGAATGAAAACGCCTGCAATCGTTAGAATGTAAAATACCAAAATGGCAAAAACCGTGTAGTCTAATAAGTCAGAATAAGTACCCGTCAAACATAAAAGGCAAGCCCAAAAACATTGCATCATTAAGGAAGCCGAAGGAACGCCTTTTGCGTTTAATTCACCTGCTTTTTTAAAAAAAAGATTGTCTTTTGCCATCGCATAATAAACTCTCGCTCCCGACAAAATAATGCCATTGTTGCATCCAAAGGTCGAAATCATGATGAAAATTGCCATAATAATTGCGGCAAGATTTCCAAAAATCATTTCTGCGGCAGCCGTTCCCACACGGTCGTTGGTGGCAAACATTATTCCCCTTCCAATGGTATCAACTGCATTGGCTTGTCCTTGAACTGGCAGTAAAGTTAAGTAGGCTACGTTGGCTAAAATATATAGAAAACTTACCGTCAAAGTACCATACAAAAGACTCAAAGGAATATCTCGTTTCGGGTTTTTCATTTCTCCCGCTGTGTAGGTTACATTATTCCATGCAGAAGATGAAAATAATGGACCAATCAAGGCTAAACCCATAGCAGACCACAATCCAATGCCCGAAAGGTATTTATAATCCAGAATTTTACCAGTTACTTTATCCCATTGAATGGCAACGGGACTCCAAAAATCAATTGAGTTAATTTCCCACATTCCTTTTCCAGAAGTTAATCCTACATAAATTCCTAAAACTGCCAGGCTCAATAACGCTCCAATTTTGGTTGTCGTGAAAATTAATTGCACCAATTTAGCATTTTTAACGCCTCTTACATTCACATAAGTAAGAAGCATGATTAAGGCTATTGCTAAGATTTGTTGCGTATAAATTGAAAATATAAAACTTTTTTCATTTACGATTATGTGCGTGTCTAATGAGAATACCGCATGAATTGCATCTCCCCCAATATAATCGGGCAAAAGCACGCCCGTGTATTTAGCAAAAGCCACAGCAACGGCGGCAATTGTTCCTGTTTCGATCACCAAGAAGGTTGTCCAACCAAACAAAAAACCAACTAACGGATTATATGCTTCTCGTAGGTACACGTATTGACCGCCCGCTTTGGGCATCATGCCAGCAAGTTCTCCGTATGAAAGTGCTGATATTAAGGTGATTACACCCGTGATTATCCACGTGAGCAATAAATATCCAGGCGAGCCTAAATTGCGGGTAACGTCGGCAGATACGATAAAAATTCCTGAACCAATCATTGAGCCTATCACAATCATGGTGGCATCAGTCAGAGATAATTCTTTTTTTAGTTCTTGTGGGTTTGATTCAGTCATTGATGAATTTTGTATTGAGTGGAATATGAATTTACAAAGGAAATTGGTTTATTTTAAAAACCTCCAAAATTTACAGGTAAATTTGTGTAAATAAACAAATATCCATTGCAAAAGACTGTCTTCGCCATAACGCCCCCGTTTACGCAACTCAACACGCCCTATCCCGCAACGGCGTACATAAAAGGGTTTCTGAATACGAAAAATATCTCCTGCTTTCACGCTGATTTAGGCATAGAAGTCATTTTGGCTTTGTTTTCTAAAAATGGTTTGGAAGAACTTTTTATGTCAATTGCGGCAATGAATTTATCGGAGAATGCCAAGAGAATTATTGCTTTACAAGACGACTATATCCAAACAATCGACCCAGTAATTGCATTTCTGCAAGGTAAAAATCCAACGCTTTCACACGTAATTTGTCAGGAGAGTTTCTTGCCCGAGGGTTCTCGTTTTGCTCAATTAGAAGAGGATTTGGATTGGGCTTTTGGTTCGATGGGAACGCAAGATAAAGCCAAACATTTAGCAACTTTATATTTAGAAGACCTTTCGGATTTAATTATGGAATGT
>JAYUIP010000615.1:0-1774 GCA_043765945.1 Arcicella sp. | reverse complement strand
AGCACCATCGTCAAATTATGCGGTTCAAAAATGGCGGATGCTTGTCGCAATGATTCAATCACGTGTGAAGTCTGAATTCCCATGGGTAAATCTCTTTGGAAATTTCCTGGCACAACCGTCATATACTTGGCATTGCAGCGTTTTGCCACTTCAACGGCTTCACGACAGGTTTTTAAGAATTTTTCTCGCCAAGTTTTATCACCAGAAGCCAATGTGCTTTTGGGAGGCCAGCCATCGAAACTTACCACAAAAACGCCCATCGACATTCCTAATTTAGCCATTGTTTCGCCAATTTTGGACTGCAATTCGGGCGATTTACCCATCATACCGTTATCTTCCAAAGCCCTAAAACCCATTTCGTGCATGAATTTTAATTGGTCAATTTCATCTTTCCCAGCCGAATTTTCAAACATTCCGAAATGCGGGGCGTATTTAAGTTTGAAAGGCGTTTGTGGGACTGTAACGGCTTGATTATTAGAGCCTTTAACAAATGAAGGCAATGAAACTAATCCCGCCGAGGCGATGATATTTTTGGTAAAATTTCTTCTTTTCATAGTATTGTTTCGATGTTTGGGTTTCGATGTTCGATGTTCGCAACAAAAGTTCTTACATTTTCTGAAATATATCTACTCATGATTGTAAACTCTTTTTTGCTTTTGCTTTGGCAATACGCATAATATGTTCAGTCATGACAAATTGGTCTAATTCATGCAATTCATCATCATTTAACTGTCCACTCCTTTTTTTTTCAAGCAATTCATCTAATCTATTTTGAGTAAATTTGGAAGGCTTGTAATTAAGTATTTCTTGGGGTTGAGGAATAGAAGTTATAAAATCTATCACCTCATCGAAGACACGATTTTGTACCATATTTTTTTTCGTTTATACTCAAATTTAAAAAATAAATCTTAATAAATTGGTAAACGCACCTAAACTTTATCGTTAGAAGGAATTCATTACTTTCTCATCAACTTTTCCACCATTCTTTATCAGGATAAACCTTATCCAAGACCACAGGTTCACCAATCATGGGCGTAGTCATTTTTAGATTTTTGCCTTCAATACTATTCTTTAAATCAATCATTGGCTCGTTCCAATCGTGAAAAGCCAAGGCAAATTTTGCCCAATGGACTGGCATAAATGCCTTTACGTTGAGGTCTTGGGCAATTTGAGCGGTTTCTTCGGGAAGGCTGTGAATATAGTGCCAATCCATATTATACTGCCCGTTTTCTAACAAAGCAAAGTCAAACGGTCCAAACTTTTCGCCAATCATTTTGAAGTGTGTATCATAACCAGAATCACCTCCCAAAAAGATTTTATAGCCATCAATATTCAAAATGTATGAAACCCAAAGCGATTTTGCCCGAGCAAAACTCCTACCAGAAAAATGTCTGGCGGGTGTTGCCGTCAATGAAATCTCGTGAGCAATTTGCTCTGATTCCCACCAATCAAATTCTACAATATCTTCTGGTTTTACGCCCCAATATTCCAAATGTTCGCCCACGCCCAAAGCCACATAAAATTGCTTGATTTTAGGGATTAATTTCATAATCGTCTGATAATCAAAGTGATCGTAATGGTCATGCGAGAGAATGAGCATATCAATATCGGGCATATCATCCACTCCGTAGGTATTTGTACCCTCGAAGGCTTTGACCATAAAAGACACGGGCGAGGCATGACCACTGAAAACGGGATCAACCAAAATAGTAGTATTTTTTGATTTTATCAAATACGAAGAATGTCCAAACCAAACGATAGTAGGCGTTTCGGC
>JAYUIP010000614.1:0-5181 GCA_043765945.1 Arcicella sp. | reverse complement strand
AATTTTCACTTTCAAGTAGTTGTACCGCTTTTTTCAAACGAACATTTTTGATAAATTCATTGCCAGATAGATTCGTTAAACTTTTCAATTTACGATACATCTGCATATTACTCATTTTTAATTCTTCTTCCAAAAACGCAATGTCAAGACTTATATTACTCATGTTATCTTCTACAATTTTAATGACTCTTTCCAAAAAGTGTTCATCAGAAGAATTGAGCGTGATTTCACGGGCTTTTATTTTGGGAGAATTCCTGAATAACTCACGAAGCCTTTTTCTATTTTCTAAAATGTTTTTTACTCTTACCTCTAATAAACTTGCATTAAAAGGCTTGGTAATATAATCATCCGCACCCGTTTCTAAGCCCATTAATTTACTTTCATTACTGCTCTTGGAGGTTAAAATAATGACTGGAATATGGCTTGTGTTGGCATTGATTTTAATGTTTTCACACAATTCAACACCCGTCATTTGTGGCATCATCCAGTCCGAAATAATTATGTCTGGTATATTTTCCTGAGCAATTCTCAAGGCACACTTACCATTTTCAGCTTCCAAAATTTGAAAATCTTGAATAAAAATATCTTTGATGTAAGCTCTTAAATCTTCATTATCCTCCGCAATAAGCATCAAAGGTTTATCTTTATCAATCTTATTAATTACCTGATTATCAAACGTTTGAAGTGATTTTTTAACGTGATTACTTTCATTTTTAAAATAATTTTGTCCTTCTCGAATCCATTGACTTTCAAAAGCGTTTTTAGCAATTGGTAAATAAACCGAAAAGATTGTTCCCTCCCCTATTTTGCTACTCACTAAAATCTCGCCACGATGCAACTCTGCTAATTCTTTACACAAAGATAAACCAACGCCCGTACCCACAATTTGTGGTTGATTATTATCGTGAACTTGGTAAAACCGATTGAAAATATTAGGTAAATTATCCTGAGAAATTCCAATACCATTGTCCGAAACTTTGATAATAACTTGTTGATTATCAGAAGGTTTCAACGTAATTAAAACAATAATTTCTCCCCCATCTTTTGAAAATTTAAAAGCATTTGAAAGCAAATTGGTGAGTATTTTTTCAACAATATCACTATCAAAATAAGCCATCAATTGTATTTCCGTAGTCTTAAATTTTAAGGATATATTCTTTTGCTCTGCTAAATCTTGAAATGAATTTGTAATTTTCTCCGTGAATTCAATAAGGTCACTTTGGGTAATTTCAGGAAAAAGTCGCCCTGCCTCCAACTTTGATAAATCTAATAGTTGATTAATGAGCTTTTGCAGTTGTTTTGCATTACGATAAATGGATTCCGCTCTTTTTCGTTGAGGGGTTGTCAAATCAGCATTTTCAGATAAATATTTCTCTAATGGACTGATTATCAGCGTCAAAGGTGTTCTGAATTCATGAGAAATATTGGTAAAAAAATTGGTTTTCAATCGGTCTAACGCCTGAATTTGGGCATTTTCTTTTTCTTGGATTTTTATGTCTGATTTGAACATTTCACGCACTTGAATAATCTTTCTGAAAACATAAATACTACCAATAATCAAGCCTCCATAAATCCAAAAAGCCCACCAAGATTTATACCATGGTGGTAAAACAATGATTTTCATAGTGGCTTGTTCAGGATTCCAAATACCATCATTATTACTGGCTTTTACCCTAAAAGTATATTCTCCTGCGTTTAAGTTTGTATAACTCGCACTTCTTTGATTCCCCACATACTGCCATTCCTTATCAAACCTTTCCAAAAAGTAAGCGTATTGATTATTTTTAAGCGATTCAAAACCAAGGGCAGTAAATTCTAATGAAAAAACGTTTTGATTAGCTTCAAAAGTAAGCTCATCAGTTGCTAAAATATTTTTTCGTAGTGGTGAACCTTTTTGCCCAATCGTGACGGGTTTATTGAAAAGTCGCAAACCCGTAATATACACGGGTGGAACTTTATTATTCTCCTTCAAACTATCGGGATGAAAAACATTCATACCACCTGTTCCTCCAAAGAACATTTCACCTGATTTGTTTTGAGCATAAGCATTTATCAAAAACTCAGACCCTTGCAAACCATCCTTCTGCGTGTAATTTTTAAAAGAATTACTTCTGATTAGAAATTCTGACAACCCTTGATTCGTTGCCAACCATAAGTTTTGTTGTTTATCTTCCAAAATACCTTTAATAGTATTATTTGGCAGCCCATCTTCAGTTGTCCAAGTTTTAAAAGTATTAGTTTGTGGCTGATATAAGCACAGACCTCCACCATTTGTTGCAATCCAGATTCTTTTTTGAGAATCTTCTAAAATTTGGAAAATGTGATTCCCCTTAATACTTCCAGTTTTATCAGACTGAATAAAATGCTTTATTTGGTGTGTTTTTGGATTATACCTAAACGTTCCGTTATTGTAAGAGCCTATCCACAGAATACCTTCGCTATCTTCCAAAATTGAATTCACGTGGATTTCTGAAAGAATTCCTCTTTTATTCAATTCGACAATCGGTGTAAAATTTCCTGTCAATTTATCAAAAGATAAAAGTCCAGATTCTTGCGTACCAATCCATACTTTATTAGGTGTTTTTGAGGATTGAATACAAGTGAAATAAGGAGTGAATTGTCCATTATGATAGTTATAATTCGTAAAATGCTCACTACCCTTTTTCAACATTCGCAGACCCGCCCCCCATGTTGAAACAAATAAATCCCCTTCTTGGTCGAAATGTAGGAAATTAATATCGTTGTTATTTAAAACGGTTGAAGTTGAAGGGTTTACAATAAAATGTTTATAAAGATTAGCTTTACGATCCAAAAGCGTTAATCCACTATTACTACCAATCCACACCCTGTTATTGTCTTCACAGGCAATGGAAGTAATTTTATCTCTCAATAAACTTTGCTCTGTATTGGTTTTATGACGGTATAAAGTAAACTTATTCTTGTTTCTGTAATGAACATTTAAGCCTGCTTCCCATGTCCCAATCCAAACATTATCGTCTCTATCAACCATTAAACCTTGAATGGCGTGGGAACTTAAGCCTGTATCAGAATCTGGATTTGCTTGTAAATGAACAGGATTTTTAAAGTTATTATTTTTAATAAGAATCACACCACTATCTGTCCCAACCCAAAGTGTTCCTGATTGGTCGTAAGCTAATGACATTATCAAATTATCACGGTCAATTTGCGATTTGTCATAGAGAATTTGAAAGATTTTACGAGTAACTAAATCAATTTTATACAAGCCATTTCCACGAGTACCAACTAAAATATTTCCTTTGGCATCTTCATAAAAACAAGTAATTTGATTTCTTTTAGGGGTTAAATTATTTTCTATTGCTAACGATTTAGCATTCCCATTTTTTGAAATTTGCGTAAAAACTCCATAAGGTCCTCCTAACAATAAATTACCTTTTCTGTCCTGATAAATTTGCGATATACTATTAGTAGAAATCGGCTTAGATTCAATAATTTTCCAATTTATTCTCTCAGTTTTTTCATCAATCTGTAAAAGCCCAGCTCCATAGGTAGCAGCATATATTCGATTTTCTTTCGTTACGATTACGGAAGAAATATTGAGTTTAGAAATATTATTTTTACTATCAGTTTGCTTGAAACGAATAAATTCACCCGTTTCTTTGTCCATTTTATTAATTCCTCCATCGGCAGTTCCTATCCAGAGATTTTCGTTCAAATCCTCTGAAATGCAAGTGATATTACTACTACTTATTGAATTTGGATTATTAAAAATATGCCGATATACCGTAAAATTATAACCGTCATATTTGTTCAAACCATCACGAGTAGCGAACCAAATAAAGCCTTTTTTATCCTGAAAAATTTTGATAACGGTGCTTTGTGATAACCCTTGTTGGTTTCCGATGCGTTCAAAGCGGAGTTGGGCGGTTGTATTGAAATGACAACCGAAAGAAATTAAAAGTAATGATATGGAAATTCTGAGTGGCATTTTCAACCGCAATTTATGAATATTATTTCAGTAGGCAGTTAAATTTAATGTTTGGCGTTCAAAACCAGTCAGTTAATTAGGGGAATGATATAAAAGAAAACTCAGCAAACGTTCGAAAGTCAATAGTTCTTCGGGTGTTGCACCAATTCTAACAAGGTTTGAACGGTGCTTATCGGTCAAATCTAAAAGG
Organism: Arcicella sp.; assembly: GCA_043765945.1. Classification (GTDB taxonomy): domain Bacteria; phylum Bacteroidota; class Bacteroidia; order Cytophagales; family Spirosomataceae; genus Arcicella. Next base: position 1,024 of record JAYUIP010000614.1, on the reverse strand, counting down.
TTTTCAGCGTGAATTAATTTTGCATTTATAATTCCCTTGAAACTTCTATGAACTTGATTATAAACGAATTTACAGGGTTTATGAGGATATTTGTTAAAAATTTCATTCAAAGAAGTTAAATTATCAGAAGCCATTAAAAAGGGAAAACCTTCAAGAATCAAAAAATCTTTCACAATATCACAAACGTCTTCAATGTCAGGTTCGGTCATAATTTTATACCGAAAATATTTAGCATCATTATACTTACCAATAGATACAACAATGGTGTTTGATTCACCCCAAAAATCACGGGTATTTCCCAGAAATTGTTGTGCAATTTGTTCAATTTGATTACTACGAATTCCAAAATTTACCTCCAACCAGATTTCATCATCGTAAGAAGTTGCCGTGAAAATAATGTTTTGAAATCCTCGAGGCGTAACTTTACGAAATTGTTTTTTATCCGCCATCAACACAAAGCCGTTTTGTTTAAAAAACAAGCGTAATTTGCTGTAAAGGGTTGTTTCAAAGGATTTAACGAGCATAATTTCAATGGATTATTTGGATTATTGGCTTTGGTAAATAAACGAATTGAGGTTAAATTTGTTTTAAAAACGGAGAGTTTATACGTTTAATGAAAATTACTGAATGCAAAAGATTTTAATAATTTCCGATACTCATAGTTTCCTCGATGAACGCTTGATGGAACACGTTGATTGGTGCGACCAAATTTGGCATGGTGGCGACTGGGGAAATGTCTCATTATCAGATACTTTGGAAGGATACAAACCCATCGAAGGCGTTTATGGCAATATTGACGACATGACTATTAGATTAGTGTATCCAAAAATTCATCATTTCCAATGCGAGGAAATTACCGTGGGGATGACGCACATCGCAGGAACGCCATCAAAATATAAACCCGATGCTTTGGAATGTTTTTCTATCCAAAAACCCGACATCTTTATTTGTGGACATTCCCATATTTTGCAAGTAAAACGTGATTTGTATAGGAACAGAATGCTTTATATCAATCCTGGGGCAG
>JAYUIP010000613.1:0-1775 GCA_043765945.1 Arcicella sp. | reverse complement strand
ATTTCATGGCAAGTTTAATCGAAATTCCGATGGGCGGAATCGCCTCAATCTCAGGACCTTTGATAGCTTTACATCTCAAGAATAATGATTTTCCCGCCTTAGATATCCTTTTGAAAAAAGCTTCAAATTCTTTGTTTTTGGCAGGTGTAGTTATTTTCGTATTGTTGTATGCCATTTTCCCAGACCTTGCTCTGCTGTCAAACAAACCCGAAGCCTTTCAAAATGGTTTGATAATTTTTGCAGTAATTGGTATGGCTAAGTTGATTGATATGGTTACAAGTTTGAATACGCACGCCATCAGCTATTCAAAATATTATAGCTACAATCTTTATTTTGTGGCTACTACTGCCATTATTAATCTTTATTTCACTTTTCACTTAACCCGTAAATACGGAATTATTGGTACTTCTCTCTCAATTTTAATTTCACTTTTTGTCTTTAACCTCTGTAAAATAATTTTGCTTAGAGTCAAAATGAATTTAAGTCCTTTCTCCAAATCCACTTTGCTGATTATTGGAATTTTCTTGTTCCAAATGGCACTAATTCACTTTTTACAATTTAACTTTACACCCATCATAAACATCGTTTTAAAAGGAACCATTATTGGTTTTACTTTTTTATTATTGCTCAAATTCATTAAGCCAAATGATGACATTGACGACTTGCTTTTTGGGAAAGATGGAGTCTTGAATAATGGCTTGAATATTGCAAAATTGAAGAAAACAATAGGTTTTTAAATACTACTGCTGTGTTATATCAATTATATAAAACAATATTTCCTTTACAACTCAGAGAATATATTTACTCAGCATTCTTGGGAAAAATATTACGTTTTAAAAGAAATTTCCCCATACTAAAAAAAGCATTTTTGGCAAATACTTTTGGAACGTATAAAAATACTGAAGCCTATGAAACATACAAATTTATTGGTCAGCATGGAATAAGGTCATGTCCTGGCAATTTTTCGTTAAAATATGACAATTTACAAATAGAAGTTTTACGTGATATATACCCTTACGTGATACACACAGGCAAAAAATTATACTTTCCCGCAAGGTTCACGGATGCTCAAGTTTACAAACTTTATAAATCATTATTGGTTGAACAAGACATAGAATCCGCTCACCGATATTCACTGAATGAAGAAGATTATCAGGATGCCATCATGTTTGATATTGGAGCGGCAGAAGGCATTTTATCCTTAGAAAAAATAGATGTTTTGAAGGAAATTTATTTGGTAGAATGTGAACAAGAATGGATTGATGCGTTGAGAATTACTTTTGAACCGTACAAAGAAAAAGTGAACATAATTTTCAAATATATCGACCAAAACGATTCAGAAACGTCAATTTCACTGAATACTTTGGGTGAAAATTTAAAAAATGAAAAGATATTTTTGAAAATGGATGTGGAAGGGTTTGAGAAAAATGCTCTTTTAGGTGGACTGAATCTTTTGAAAAATAATGATTGTATTGCCGCAGTTTGTACATATCACAACCCCACCCATCCGCAAGAAATAAAAGAAATATTTGAAAGTGTAGGCTATAAACCTGTCTTCTCAAAGGGTTATATTCACTGGGCAAATAGACTTTCAAAGGCATTAGTTAGAGCTAAAAAATCGTAAATAATTGAATATCGAAGACATACTTTTAAAAATTCCAATCGTTCGTGAGCTGTATAGAACTTATAAAAAAAACAGTTTTCAAAAAAATTGGAAAGCTCGAAATAAGCATAACTATACCTCCATTGGTGACCGAACTTTTCCCATCGAAAAT